>JANWVF010000013.1 GCA_025056965.1 Thermoflexales bacterium
ATCACGCAGGTCGAGCGCCGGACGCGCTGCGTGATGAGCTGGCAGGTAGCCCTATCCCGCGATGAAGCGGTGTTACAGGCGGTGGTGGATCAAGCGCCACGGGCATTTCAGTATTGCACCGACGGCTTCAGTGGGTATGCCGCTTTGGACTACCGTGGCGGGTGGCATCTGGTTGCGCCGGGCAAGTCGCAGACCTATTCGGTTGAAGCAAGTCTCGCCGAGTTGCGGGGCGCTCTAGCTCGCTTAGGCCGACGGACGCGGTGCTTTTCGCGGTGTGTGGAAGCGCTGCGGCGGTCGGTTGCGTCCTTTGTGCAATGCTGGAATCGGCGGCAGCTGTTCAAGCAAGCGCATCCGGGTTATCAGAGCTATCCGCGGGACTACGCAAGTATTTGGATTTAGGCACTCCCCTATCGCACCATGCACGTCAAATACGGTTATAATGGATGTGTTGTAGAGATTCACAGGATCACGTCAGGTCAGTCAGCAGCCGATCCTCACCGTTTAACGCCCTCGGTTATCCGCAGTGCCCCTGGTAGATCGAGCGATTTGAGCCCAACCGTCCTGCCATCTCTTACAGGTTAATTCTTTGACGCGCTGCGGGGAAGCCTCGCAGCAACCACGATCATAGGAGGATCGTATGAACACCAAACTGTATGTCGGCAATTTGCCATTCGACACCTCGGAGTCCGCACTGCGCGCACTGTTTACGCAGGCCGGCGCCATCGTCTCGGTCACTATCCCGCTGGATCGCATGACCAGCCGTCCGCGCGGTTTTGCCTTCGTAGAGATGCAAACCGCCGATGAGGCCAGCAGAGCCATCAGAATGTTCGACGGCCGGGATTTTGAGGGGCGTACGATAAACGTCAGCGCGGCACGCCCGCCTGAACCGCGCAACAACGGCGGCTACGGTGGCACGAGCGGCAGGGGCGATCGCGATCGGCGCGGTCGCAACGGTGGCCGACGCTATTAAACTGCAGAGCAAGGCCCGGCTTCCTCTCAGGAGAAAGCCGGGCTTTTTTTACGCCTTGAGCTTCTGATACAACTCGGCGTTGAAGTCGGCGGACTGATGCCGGAAGTAGGTGTCGTAAAGCATCGCGTAATGGCCGCTGCGCGCCATCAGCGTCGCGTGATCGCCCTCCTCGATGATCTTGCCGCGATCGAGGACGATGATGCGGTCTACCGACTTCACGGTCGAGAGCCGGTGAGCGATCAAGATGGACGTGCTGTTGGCCAGGATCAGGTTGAGCGCAGCTTGAATCTGCCTCTCGGTGAAGGGATCAACGCTGGCCGTCGCCTCGTCCAGGATGAAGATCGGCGGACGCTGCGCCAGCACGCGCGCCAAGGCGACAAGCTGCCGCTGGCCCATCGAGAGGTGCTGGCCGCGTTCGCCGACTTGCGTGTGCAGTCCGTTGGGCAAAGCCTCGATCCACTCGCCATCGCCGATGCGCCGGGCCACGGCCTCCACCGCGGCATCGCTCAGATCGGGGCGCGCGTAGCGAATGTTATTCATCACCGTATCGTTGAACAGGAACGGCGTCTGCGATACCAGCCCGAGCTGCCGGCGATACTCGGCCAAGTCAAACGTGCGAATGTCGCGCCCATCCACCAAGATTTGACCGCCCTGGAATTCGTAAAAGCGGGTGATCAGTTTGATGATGCTGCTCTTACCTGCACCGGTGTGGCCGACCAGCGCCACGCTCTCGCCCGGCGCGATGCGCAGCGAGAAATTGCGCAGCACTTGCTGCTGGTCGTTGTAGCGGAAGTCCACGCCCCTGAACTCGATCTCGCCACGCAGCGCGAGAGGGCGGCCGTCGCCGTTGGCGACGCGCGGCTGAATCGTCGGCTGCGCATGCGGCTGCTCGATCTGCTTAACGGATGACTCGGCGTCAATCAGCGCGAAGATGCGCTCGCAGGCCGAGAGGCCGCCTTGGATTTGGCTCCAGAACGACGCGATGTTAGTCATCGGAAACCAGAACTGCTCCAAGCTGACGAGGAACAAATACCAAGCGCCGACGGAAACCGCCCCACCCACCGCTGCGAGTCCGCCGACGTAGGTCATGACGGCTGTGCCCAAGCCGGCCATCGCGTTCAGGGTGGGAAAGACGTTGGACAGCACGAAGCCGCGCCGCAAATTCACCTCGTACGAACGGCGGTTGATCTGCCTGAAACGGTCGTAGATCGCCCGCTCTTGGCGAAAGGTCTTGGCTACGCGGATGCCGGCCACCGCTTCCTGAATCGCGCTGTTGACCTCGGCGATCACGCGGAAGCCGGAGCGGGTCACCATGCGCGCCACGCGGCGAAATGCCCAACCTAGGAAGACCACCAGCGGAGCCATGACCAACAGCGCCAATGTGAGCTGCCACGAGATGGTGAACAACGCAACGATCAGCACGAGCAGGACGGTGAACTGGCTGATCAAGTCCGAGATCAGCACTGTGACCTGCGCGAGCTCCTGTGTGTCGTTGGTGATGCGCGCGATGACCTTGCCGGATTGGAACTCGTCGAAGAAGGCCATATCGTGGTGGATCGTGGCCCGAAAAGCATCGTTGCGCATTTGCCCGATGACATCGGCGATCAGGCGGGCGGTCATGCGTCGGCGCATCAGGTTGCACAACCAGTTGACCACGGACAGCGCGAGCAGGCCGATGCACAGCGCGACGATGGCGCCGACGTGGGGCTGCGCGCCGACCAGGTCAATCCCGCGCGCAATCAAGAGCGGACTGGCTAGGCCGATGGCCGTGATGGCAAGGATGACGAGGACTAGCCGGATCAGCCGGCCGCGATACGGCGCGAAATACTCCGCCATGCGGCGCAGCAACTGCCGGTCGCTATATTGCCGATCGTACTTCTCGGCGGCGAGACCCATGAACATGGCGCTGCTCCCTCACTCCCTGTGATCCAATTGACGTGCGTCCTGCGCTGCCGGGGCATCGGCCAAGGACGAAGCGCGCGCGTCCGGCTTGCGCGGGCGTTCGTCGTCTCCGGCGAAGATGGCGCGGTAGTCCTTGGATGTGCGCATCAATACTTCGTGTGACCCGCAGGCGACTACGCGCCCCTGCTTGAGCACCACGATCAGGTCTGCCCAACGGATCTGTGAGAGGCGATGCGTGATCAGGAAGGTCGTGCGACCTTGCGCCACGCGGAACATCGCCTGCTGAATCAGATCCTCGGTCGCGCTGTCAATAGCGCTGGTGGAGTCGTCCAGGATGAGGATGCGCGGATCGGCCAGGAAGGCACGGGCGATGGCAATGCGCTGGCGCTGACCGCCCGAGAGCGTGACGCCGCGCTCGCCGACAACGGTGTTGTATCCGTCCTTAAAGGAGACGATGAAATCATGCGCCTGTGCAGCTCTGGCCGCTCGCTCGATCTCTTCCTGCGTCGCGTCCGGGCAGCCGAACTTGATATTCTCGGCGATGGTGCGCGAGAACAGAAAGACGTCTTGTTCGATGGTCGAAATTTGTCGGCGCAGGGCGTCAAGGTCCCAGTCGCGCACGTCCACGCCGTCCACACGCACGCAACCGGCATCCACGTCGTAGATGCGGTTGATCATCTTGGTGAGCGTGCTCTTGCCGGCGCCGGTCTGGCCGACGATGGCCACCGTCTGGCCGGCCTTGACCGAGATCGTCACGTCTTGCAGGGCCGGGCGCTCATCCGAGTCGTAGCTGAACGTGACGTGATCGAACTCGACGTCGCCGCGTATTCTGCCCGCATAGCCACCCTTGTTCTCGTCGAGCGAAGTCTCAGCGTTCATCAATTCCAGAATGCGCCGCGCGCTGGCCAAGCCGGAAGATACCTGCGGATAGGCAAACTGCGTGGCGAAGGTTGGGAACTGCAAGAACATCAGGACGCCGTTGTAGGCCACCACCTCGCCCACCGTGATCGCACCGGCGTGATACAGCAGCAGGCTATGCAACAGACCCAGCGCCATCGTGACGCCCAGGATCAAGGAGGGCAAGTAAAGCGACTCGACATCTCCTTGACCGACCGCTGCCGCCCGCCATGCATCCACCATGCCTCGGAAGCGGGCGATCTCGCGCGCCTCTTGCGCGGCGCCCTTGACCGTCTCGATGCCTTCGATGGACTCGGCGAGCGTCGCGTTCATGCGGCCGAAGGCGCGACGCACGCGCTCGGTGGCCGGCGCGAGCTTGCGCAGGTAATAGGCCACGGCGATCACATACGCCACGACGTAGAACAACGGCACCAGGATCAGCTGCGGGTGGATGCGCGGACCGATGATGAGCGGGAAGATGAGGAACGCCGCCGACCCCACCACCAGGTTGATGCCGGGATTCATCAACAAGTTGACTTCGCGGACATCGTTCGTGGCGCGGGCCATGATGTCGCCGATGGACTGGCGATCATGGAAGGACATGCTCTTGCCGATCAGGCTGGTGTAAAGCTCGTCGCGCGCGTCGCGCTCGATGCGCTGGCCGATGATCTCTGAGGAGAAGTTGCGGCCGAGTTGCAAGATCGCGCGCGCGATCTGCGACGCGACGATCAGCACGGCCATTAGGCCGAGCGTCGCGATGTCCGGCGGTCGCGCGACGACGGCATCGAAGGCTCGTCCGACGAGCAGCGGCATCACTGCGCCACCGCCGGCATTGCCGAGTGAGCCGATCAGGATGCCGACGATGTAGAGCTTGTAACGCCAGATGTGGGAGAAGACCCAGCGCGCCGGGCTACGCCGATCAGAGTGCCATTCTCGCTCAACCGAAAATTCGCTCGTCGTGGAGCGCGAGGAGGCCGGAGTTGCAGGTTTCACGTGTGCCCGGAATTCTAACCCGCATCGGCACTGCGTCTAAGGGTTAGGCAGGCTTCTCAGGGCTTACGCATCATCAAGGTTCTGCGCAGTGCAGGCCAGGCGGCTAAAGCGAAGGCGTGGGTAGGCGAAAGCAGTGCCTTCGCCTACCCGCTCCGTTTGGCCGACAACTTGATCGCGAGCAGCGCTCTGATGCGTAAGCCCTGGCAGGTTTTTTGAGCCCCTTGATCTCGGCGCTACAATTCGCGACATGCAGGCGGGCCACCCCCAGAGTCTCTTGATCAATCGCGAGCTGAGCTGGCTGGAATTCAACCGGCGCGTGTTGCAGGAGGCGCAAGACCCAACGAACCCGTTGCTGGAACGCGCCAAGTTCCTGGCGATCTTTGCTACCAACCTGGATGAGTTCTTCATGATCCGCGTTGCGGGCTTGCGCGAGCAGGTCATGGCTGGGGTCACCCAGCCAGGCCCAGAGGGGATCCCACCGGCGCAGACGCTGGCGCTGGTCAACGAACGCGTGCGCTCGCTGCAGGCCGAGCACCTGCGCACTTGGCGCGACGAGATCCGACCGGCGCTGGCGCAGCATGGCATCTGTGTGTTGGATTGGCACGAGCTGAGCGATGAACAGCGCGCCGTAGCAACGAAGTACTTTCATCGCACCGTGTTCCCCACCTTGACGCCGCTGGCGGTAGACCCGGCGCACCCCTTTCCCCACATCAGCAACCTCAGCCTCAGCTTAGCCGTCGTCATGCGCGGCGCGTATGGCCGCCCGTGCTTCGCCCGCGTCAAGGTGCCGCCTTTGCTGCCTCGCCTTTTCTTGCTGAACGAATGCGCCGAGGATGAAAACTGCGAGCGCTGCTTCGTGTGGCTGGATCAGATCATCGCGGCGAACATCAGCACGCTCTTCCCGGACATGGAGATCATCGGCGCCTACGCCTTCCGCGTGACGCGCGACGCCGACATCGAGATCCAGGAAGATGAAGCCAGTGATCTGCGCTCGACGGTCGAGCGCTCAATTAAAGACCGCCGCTTCGGCAACGTGGTGCGCCTGGAGATCGCGCACGATATGCCCGACGAAGCGTGCGCCATTTTGACCGAGAACCTCCGTCTATCCAATGACGAAGTGTTCCGCTTGGCCGGCCCGCTCGACCTGAGCAGCTTGTGGGAGCTCCACCGTCTGCCGCTTCCGGAGTTGAAGGATCCGCCGTTCTCGCCGCTTATCCCCAGCGACCTGAACGATTCGCAAAACATCTTCGCGCGCATTCGGCAGGGCGATGTGCTGCTGCACCATCCTTACGATTCGTTCGCACCGGTGGTGGACTTCGTGCGCACCGCCGCGCGCGATCCGAATGTGCTTGCCATCAAGCAGACGTTGTATCGCGTCGGCCAGAACTCCCCCATCGTCGAAGCGCTGGTCGAAGCGGTCATGAACGGCAAGCAGGTGGCCGTCTTGGTGGAATTGAAGGCGCGCTTCGACGAAGAGAATAACATCCAGTGGACGCGCAAGCTGGAAGAAGCAGGTGTTCACCTTGTTTACGGCTTGCCCGGCTACAAGGTGCATGCCAAGATCTGCTTGGTCGTGCGGCGCGAGCAGGACGGCGAGATCTGTCGCTACGTCCACCTAAGCACGGGCAACTACAACGTAAGCACGGCACGCGTCTATACCGATCTGGGCTTATTCACCTGCAACGAGCAGATCGGCCAGGACGCCACGGAGCTATTCAACAACCTCACCGGTTTCTTTAGGCAGAAGTCCTATCGCCGATTGTTGGTTGCGCCGGTGACGCTGCGCAAGCGCATGACCGAGCTGATCGAACGCGAGATCGAGCAACATCTGCGGCACGGCAACGGCCACCTCATCTTCAAGATGAACCAGCTGGTTGACCCCGCTATGATCCACTTGCTGTATCGCGCGTCGCAGATGGGCGTGAAGGTAGACCTGCTCGTGCGCGGCATGTGCTCGCTGCGGCCGGGCGTGCCGAACCTGAGCGAGAACATCCGCGTAGTGAGCATCGTCGGCCGCTTTTTGGAGCACAGCCGAGTGTATTACTTCTATAACAACGGCGACGAGGAGATCTACTCCGGCAGCGCCGACTTGATGGAGCGCAACCTCGACCGGCGCGTCGAAACGATCTACCCGATCCTTGATCCATCCCTCAAGCGGCGAATTAAAGTCGAGGTGCTCGACCTAGGCCTGTGCGACAATGTCAAGGCGAGGATCATGCAGCCTGACGGCAGCTACGTCTTCGCCAGCCGGGGACAGGGTGAGCAGGAAGTCAACAGCCAGCTCAAGCTATTGGGCATCGGCAGCCGCTGAACGACGCCGCGGCGTGCGCTGCCGGGGAAGGTAGGGCGGGTGGGACTCGAACCCACACGCTGCTCTCGCAGCAGAAGATTTTAAGTCTCCGGCGTCTGCCATTTCGCCACCGCCCCAAGGACGATAAAGCCGATGCGCCTCATTCGGGCCCGGTGCATCGCGCACTGTGAATTCTAGCATTTCGTGTTAATATAGGGCCCGGGCTACGGGTAAGCCCATTCGGTAAGCGACTGAAGGAAAGGTGGCCGAGTGGTTTAAGGCGGCGGTCTTGAAAACCGCTGTGGCGCTATGCGTCACCGTGAGTTCGAATCTCACCCTTTCCGTCGGAAACTCAAACCGGGGAGGTGCCGGAGTGGACGAACGGAGCCGCCTGCTAAGCGGTTGTCCGGGTAAAACTGGACCCAGGGTTCGAATCCCTGTCTCCCCGCTCGGAGCTACGCCGCTGCGAGCGGCCTGAGCGCAGGCAGCTTTTGACTGCGGCTGTGCGGCCTCGCCCCGCCTATCCGGCTATCCCCCTTCTCACCGTCTCCGGTCACGCCTGCCGAAACGCGATGAAGCGATCGCCTTGGTCGAACTCGGCGATGAGCTGCGTCGGCGCGCCGGCGCCCAGCGGCGCGCGCACGGTCGCTTTCATCGTCGCAATGATGCGCCGCCCCTCTTCCTGCACCGCCAGGCGGTAGAACTTCAGATAGCTCAGCAAGGCCGCGCGCTGGTTGCCGACGGGGTAATCCGACAGGAACATCGGGAAGACGCGCAGGATGCGCGGGATCGGCCGGGTGACCGAGCGCTTGTAGCGCGGATCCTTAATCAGCAAGTAGATCGCGCCGCCTGGATAGGGCGCGCGGAAGAAGCAGCCCGCTCGCTGCGCGCCGCAGGCGACCAGGGCAATGCGTTGTGGATCTACAGTCGGCGTGATCGGCAGCTCGGGCGTGGTCAGCTCGGCTACCCCGAGCTCCGCGCCGAGCGCCTTGAGCTCGTTCGCCGACCTGAGCAGCCCCTCTGGGATGCCACTGGGGTTGGCCCAGCCCCAGAGCCAAGTTCGCGCCTCTTCCGACTCCGTGCCCAGCACCTGCACGTTCAACTGCAAGTTTTCTTCGTGAGGCCGACGAAAGGCCAGCACGCCGCTGCTTAAATCGAACGCCCAGCCGCTCCTGCCCAGCATCGCCTTCAGGTAAATCTGCTTATCGAACGACGCCGCGCCGTGCTTGATGAAGAGCGCTTCAAACTGCTGCGAAGCCATAAACCCGTCTAAACTTTACTGTATGGACAGCGCTCCCTTTCCCCGCATCGCGGCGTTCCCCAAGTGCTACATCGAGGAGATCGCCTTTAAGCGCACGATGTCGCTGTTCGAGTGGATCGAGATGGCCAAGGCGCTGCCGGCCGAGGGGCTGGAGCTATACGAAGGCTTCTTGGCCAGTCACGAGGACGCTTATCTCGACAGCGTCGGCGAGGCGATCAGCCGAGCCGGCTTTGCCATGCCGATGATGTGCTGCTCGCCCGACTTCACGCACCCCGACGCCGATATGCGTCGGCGCGCCTTCGACCACGAGGTGGAGATGATTCGCATCACGCGCCGGCTGGGTGGGCCGGGCGCAACGTGTCGCGTGCTCAGCGGCCAGCGCCACCCCGAGGTGTCGCTCGAGCAAGGCATCGCATGGGTCGTGGAGGCCATTTCGCGCCTCATCCCGATCGCGCGAGAGCATGACGTCGTGCTGGGCATGGAGAACCACTACAAGGACGGCGCATGGCGCTACCCGGAGTTCGCGCAGAAGAAGGAGGTCTTCCTGCGCATCGTCCATGCCATCCCCGAACGGACGCATTTCGGCGTGCAATACGATCCGTCGAACGCGATCCTGGCCGGCGATGATCCGATCGCCCTTCTCAGAGAGGTGAAGGATCGCGTCGTTAGCGTGCACGCCAGCGATCGCTACTTAGCCGAGGGCGTGACGTTGGATGATCTGCGACAGGCCGACGGCACGTTGGGTTATTCGCCTCATCTGCGCCACGGCGTCACCGGCAAGGGGCTGAACGACTACCACGCGATCTTCCGCCTGTTGCGCGAGGCGAATTACGCGCGCTGGATCAGCATCGAGGACGGGATGAACGGCATGGACGAGATGCGCGAGTCGCTGTTGTTCCTCCATCGCATGCGCGAGCAATACTTTGGCCGATGAACCTCCGGCCTTCTGAGGCGCTTTCACCATGCACAGCAGGGCGCGCTACGATGCGGTAGTCGTCGGCGCCGGACCGAACGGACTGGCGGCGGCCATCACCCTGGCGCAGGCCGGTTGCGCCGTCTTGCTGGTCGAGGCCGCCGAGAAGGTAGGCGGCGGCTGCCGGTCGGACGCGCTGACGCTGCCCGACTTCGTCCACGACATCTGCTCGGCGATCCACCCACTGGGCGTCTCTTCACCGTTCTTTCGCCGTTTGCCTTTGGAGCGCTACGGCTTGCGATGGATTCATCCGCCGGCGCCCTTTGCCCATCCCTTCGACGACGGTCGCGCGGCCATCGCCGAGCGCTCGATCGAGGCCACCGCGGAGGCTCTGGGGCCGGACGGATCGGCCTATCGCCGCCTGATGGCGCCGCTGGTCGCGGCGTGGGACGCTCTCATCGAGGATGTGCTGGGGCCGTTGCCCTGGCCGCCGCGCCACTTTGTGCCGCTGGTGCGCTTTGGGCTGCGCGCTGTCTGGCCGGCGCGGGCGTTGGCCAAGCTGTTCTTTCGCGCCGAGCCGGCGCGCGCGTTGTTTGCCGGATTAGCCGCGCATTCGGTCCTCCCGCTCGACGCTCCGATCAGCGCGGCGTTCGGGTTGGTGCTGGGCGCCAGCGCGCATGCCGTCGGCTGGCCGATGGCGCAGGGTGGATCGCAGCGCATCGCCGATGCATTGGCCGAACACTTTAAGGCGCTGGGCGGCGAGATCGTCACTGGCTGGCGGGTTGAGTCGCTGCGCGAGTTGCCGGCCGCCCGCGCGACGCTGCTGGACGTCACCCCGCGCCAACTGGTGCGCATCGCCGGTGAGCGCCTGCCGGCCGGCTATCGTCGCCAACTGGAGCGCTATCGCTACGGCGCAGGCGCGTTCAAGGTGGATTACGCGCTGGACGGTCCGATCCCCTGGAAGGCGCCGGAGTGTGCGCGCGCGGCGACGGTGCACTTGGGCGGCACGCTGGACGAGATCGCCGAGAACGAGCGTCAAGTGATGCGCGGTCGGCATCCCGACCGGCCGTTCGTGTTGTTGGCGCAGCACACGCTCTTCGACCCGAGCCGTGCGCCGCAGGGCAGGCACACCTGCTGGGCGTACTGTCACGTGCCGCACGGTTCGCCGGTAGACATGACCGAACGCATCGAGGCACAAATCGAGCGCTTCGCGCCGGGCTTCCGCGAACGCATCCTCGCGCGCCACGTGATGAACCCGGCCGCCATGGAGCGTTACAACGCCAACTACATCGGCGGAGACATCAACGGCGGCGTGCAAGATTGGCGCCAGCTCTACACGCGCCCGACCCTCCACCAGCCGCCCTATGCGACTCCGGTGGAAGGCCTTTACCTCTGCTCTTCTTCTACGCCGCCGGGTGGGGGCGTGCACGGCATGTGCGGCTATCACGCGGCTCGCCTGGCGCTCAGGCGCATGGGGCTATGCTGACCGCCTATAATCACGGTCGCGGTCAATCCCTAGCCTGACCTCAACGGAGACGTATCCAATGCGGCTACTCGAACAGATTCCCCATCTGCGCTTTCCTGCCCCCTTGCCCGCGACGTTGCTCGAGGTGCACCAGGCTTTTGAAGGGCCACGGGTGGATGACATCGTCGGCGCGACGCGCCGGGCGCTCGAGGAGGGTGGCCTGCTTGCGCGCATCCAGCCCGGCGACAGCGTCGCCGTCGGCGTGGGCAGCCGCGGCATCGCTAACCTGGCGACGATCGTGCGCGCCGCCGTGGACCGGCTGAAGGAGCACGGCGCGCAGCCGTTTGTCGTCGCGGCCATGGGCAGCCACGGCGGAGCGACGGCCGAGGGCCAGCGCGAGTTGCTCGCCAGCCTGGGCGTCACCGAGGCCAGCATCGGCTGCGAATTCCGCATCACCATGGAGGTCAAGGAGATCGGCCGCATCCCCGATGGGCCGGCGCTGCACCAAGACATCTACAGCGCGGCGGCAGACCACACCATCCTGATCAGCCGGATTAAGCCGCACACCGACTTTCGCGGCAAGCTCGAAAGCGGGCCGTCAAAGATGGAGGTGATCGGGCTGGGCAAGCGCCATGGCGCGGAGATGATGCACGCTTGGGGCACGGCCGGCTTTCAGCGCTTCCTGGCGCCGGCGGCGCGTGTATACGAAGCCAACACCAACGTGCGCAGCGCGATTGCCATCATCGAGAACGCCCGCGAAGAGACCGCCGAGATCGTCGGCTTGACCGCCGCCCAGATCGGCACCGAGGTCGAGGAGCGCCTGCTGCAGAAGGCTCGGTCGTTGATGATGAGCTTGCCCTTCAAGAGCATAGACGTCCTGGTGATCCGCGAGATGGGCAAGAACATCAGCGGCGCCGGCATGGATCCGAACGTCCTCGGCAAGCTGGAGGTCAACCGCCAGCCCGAGCCCGAGGATCGCAACGACATCGGCGCCATTGTGTTGCTCGACCTGACCGAAGCCACGCACGGCAACGCCTCCGGCATCGGCCTCGCCAACGTCACCACGGCGCGCGTCGTGCGCAAGATAGATTTCATCGCCACTTACACCAACGCCATCACGGCGACGACCTTCGGCCTGAGGCGCTCGGTCATCCCCATCACCATGGCCGACGACCGGCGCGCGCTCGAGGTGGCCGTGCGCTGCTGCGGCGCACCGCCCGACCGTGAACCCACCTTCGTCTTCGCGCGCAACACCCTCGCCGTCGAACACCTGTGGATGAGCCCCAACCTGCGCCCGCAGATCGAAGCGCATCCTCGGCTGACCATCCTGGGCGAAACGCCGCTGGCCTTCGACGAAAACGGCTGCATGGTTTCGCCTTGGCAAATGGCGCCGTGACCCGGATTTGAACGTAACATCAGCACGACATCGGTAAGACATGCCGCACGCCTCCATCGTTCTCCGCAACGCGCGCATCTATACGCTGGTGCGCACCGACCCATGGGCCGAGGCGCTGGCGATCGTCGGCGATCGCATCGCCTGGGTCGGCCCCGACACGGACGCCGCCGAATGGGTCGGGCCGAACACTCAAGTCATTGACGCCGGCCGGCGGCTGGTGCTGCCCGGCCTGATTGACAGTCACTTCCACTTGCTGATGGGCGCGCGCACCTTGCGCGACCTCAAGCTGGACGACGCGCGCAACGTGGACGAAGTGCAGTCGCGCCTGCGCGCCTTCGCCCAGGCGCACCCGGAGCGCGAATGGCTCACCGGCCGCGGCTGGCAGCATAGCCTCTTCGCCCGCGGCGGCCGGCCCGAGCGCGCCGCGCTCGATGCCGTCGTGCCGGATCGGCCGGTCTACCTGGTGGCTTCGGACGGCCATAGCGCGTGGGCGAACACCGCTGCCCTGCAGCGCGCCGGCATCTTGAACGGTCCACCGCGCCAGCCGACCTTCGGCGCCGTGGTGATGGGCGAGGATGGCCTGGCGACCGGCGAGCTGCGCGAGGCCGCGATGAGCTTCGTGCGCGACTTGATCCCGCCGCTGCCGCGCGACGAGGAAGATGACCTGCTCCGGCAAGCGCTGCGCGCCTGCGCCGAATACGGCATCACCAGCGTCCACAACATGGACGGCGACGCGCAGTCGCTCGCCGTCTACCGCGACTTCGAGGCGCGCGGCGAGTTGACGCTGCGCATCTACGTCCCACTCACGGTGGAGCCGGGCACGCCGGAAGCCGCGATCGAGGCCTGGGCGCACGACACCCAACAGACCGACCGCGCGGCGATCGAAGCGCGCCCCACGCCCGACGCGATGCCGCTCGTCCGCACCGGCTGCGTCAAGCTGTTCGCTGACGGCGTGATCGAGTCGAAGACGGCCTGGCTGCTGGAGCCATACGACGACGGCAGCGGGGAGTGCGGCCGGCCTAACTTCGACCCCGACGAGTTCAAACGCCTGGTCACCAAAGCCGATGCCCTCAAGTTACAGATCTTCGTCCACGCCATCGGCGATGCGGCGGTGCGCGCGGCGCTCGACGCCTTCAACTTGGCGCGCAGGCTGAACCAGCCGCGCGACGCGCGCCATCGCCTGGAGCACATTGAGCTGCTCGATCCGGTGGATCTGACGCGCATGAAGCGCCAGCGCGTGTTGGCGTCGGTGCAGCCGCTGCACGCCGAGTTCGGCAGCGACCCGGACAACCCCTGGCGCAGGCTGGTCGGCCCGCGACGTTGGGCCTGGGGCTTCCCCTGGCGCGCCATCCTCAACGCCGGCGTGCCGATGGCCTTCGGCAGCGATTGGCCGGTGGTGACGATGAACCCGTTCGAGGGCATGCGCGCGGCGCTCACCCGTCCCAAGCTCGACTTCAGCGATGCGCGCAGCCACTTCCCCGATCATCGCCTGACGCTGGAGGAGCTCATCTTCGGCTACACGCTCGACGGCGCTTTCTTCGAGTTCCAGGAGCGCCACAAGGGCCGCATCAAGCCGGGCATGCTGGCCGATCTGGCCGTGCTGGATACCGATCTGTTCAACTTGCCGCGCACCGACCTGGAATCCGGCATCGCCGGCACGCGCTCGGCGCTCACCATCGTCGGCGGTCGCATCGTGCATCGCGCCCTGGCCTGAGGGCGCGGGATGGCCTACCTTTGCCGCGCCGCCCAGAGCACCGCGATCACCGTCATGGCGTCGCGGATCTCGCTCTCGAGCACCATGCGCAGCACGTCCGCGAAGGGCAGCACGGCGACTTCTAGGAACTCGGTGTCGTCCGGCACGATTGCGTCATCACTGACGCGGATCAGGTCGCGGGCGATGAACAGGTGCGCGATCTCGTGGCACACCGACTTCGACGTGTAGTGCGTGTTGATGGGCTGGAGCACGCCGGCGCGGTAGCCGATCTCCTCGATCAGCTCGCGCTGCGCGCAGGCCTCGGGCGTCTCGCCCGGCTTGCATCCGCCCGTCGGCATCTCCCAGCGGTGCCCTTCGCCGAAGACGTAGCGATACTGCCGCACCATCACAACGTGCGCGTCGTCCACGAAGGGCAACACGCCGACGCAGGCGTTCATCTCGCACACGCCGTAGATCGTGGTCTTGCCGTTGGGTAGCTCGGCGATGTCTTCGCGCAGGCGGATCCAGGGGTTGCGATAGACCTCGCGCGTCGAAAGGGTCTTCCA
>JANWVF010000068.1 GCA_025056965.1 Thermoflexales bacterium
CTTGATGCCGGAAGCCTTCGCGGTCGTTCGCGAGGCCAGCCGGCGCGTGAACAACATGCGCCACTACGATGTGCAGCTCGTCGGCGGCGCGCTCCTGCACCAGGGCAAGATCGCCGAGATGCGCACCGGCGAGGGCAAGACGCTGGTCGCGACGTTGCCGCTCTACCTCAACGCGCTGCTGGGCAAGGGCGTGCACTTGGTCACGCAAAACGATTACCTGGCCAAGCGCGATGCCCAATGGATGGGCAAGGTCTATCACTTCCTCGGCCTGCGCACGGGCATCATCCAGAGCGCCGGCGATGGCCACCCCGACAACGCGACCTACGAATTCGACCCGACCTACCCGTCCAGCGACGATCGCTTCCTTAACCTGCGGCCGATCAAGCGCAAGCAGGCGTACGAGTGCGACATCACCTACGGCACCAACAACGAGTTCGGCTTCGACTACCTGCGCGACAACATGACCACCGACCTGGCCGACTGCGTCCAGCGGGTGGACGCGGACGGCCAGCCGCTGCTCTACTTTGCGGTGATTGACGAGGTGGACAACCTGCTGATTGACGAAGCGCGCACGCCGCTCATCATCAGCGGGCCGGCCGATGAGCCGTCCGGTTTGTATAAGCGCTTCGCCGAACTGGTGCGCCGGCTGGAGCCGAGCAAGCACAACGACTTCAAGAATCCCGACGGCGACTACATCGTCGAGGCCAAAAGCAAGAACGTCACCCTCACCGAGCAGGGCATCAGCAAGATCGAACGGTGGCTGGGCATAGATAACCTCTATTCGCCCGAGCACGCCGAGATGACGCCCTACCTGGATAACGCCCTGCGTGCCCACGTGATCTATCAGCGCGACCGCGATTACGTGGTGAGCGACAAGGGCGAGATCATCATCGTGGACGAGTTCACCGGCCGCCTGATGTACGGCCGACGCTTCAGCGAGGGTCTGCACCAGGCCATCGAGGCCAAAGAAGGCGTCAGAGTGCAGCGCGAAAGCTTCACCTACGCCACGATCACCTTCCAAAACTTCTTCAAGATGTACCAGAAGCTGGCCGGCATGACCGGCACGGCCATGACCGAGGCGGAGGAATTCTTCAAGATCTACAACCTCGAAGTCGTGCCGTTGCCCACCCACATCGAATACCAGGCCATGCAGAAGAAGTTGATTGAGAAGCAGGACACGTTCGTGGACGGCTCGCCGGTCACCGTCTACATTGACCCGAAGACCAACCGCAAGTACTACAAGCGCCTGGATTACCCCGACCTGGTCTTCAAGAGCGCCGAAGCCAAGTTCAGGGCCGTGGTGAACGAAATCGTCGAGACGCATAAGACCGGCCGGCCGGTGCTCGTCGGCACGATCGCCATCGAGACCAGCGAATACCTCAGCCGCATGCTCGAGCGCCGCGGCATCCCGCACCAAGTGCTCAACGCCAAGCAGCACGAAAAGGAGGCGATGGTGATCGCGCAGGCCGGCCGCAGCGGCGCGGTGACCATCGCTACCAACATGGCCGGCCGCGGCGTGGACATCCTGCTGGGCGGCAATCCCGAAGGCATCGCCCGCGAGAAGCTGCGCAAGGCCGGCAAAGACCTAACGAAGATCACGCCGGAGGAGTGGCAAGCGGCGCTGGCCGAGGCGACGCGCGAGACCGAGGAGGATAGGAAGAAGGTGGTTGCCCTCGGCGGCCTGCACGTCATCGGCACCGAGCGCCACGAGGCGCGCCGGATTGACAACCAGCTGCGCGGCCGCTGCGCGCGCCAAGGCGACCCCGGCAGCACGCGCTTCTACGTCTCGCTGGACGACGAATTGATGCGGCGCTTCGGCGGCGAACGGGTGAAGAGCCTGATGGAGCGCATGAAGATGGAGGATGACGTGCCGCTGGAGTACGGCATCCTCTCCAAGAGCATCGAACAGGCGCAGGAGAAGGTCGAGGGCTACAACTTCGACATCCGCAAACACGTCGTGCAATACGACGACGTGATCAACCGCCAGCGCGAGGTGATCTACCGGCAGCGCCGCACCATTCTGGAGAAGGATGACCTGCGGGAGAACGTCATGGACCTGGTCGCCGAGGAGCTGGAGGAGATCGTCAAGGCGCACACCCTCGGCGACTTGCCGGAGAACTGGGACCTGCAAGGCCTGCTGAATCAGGTGCGCGCGATCGTGCCGCTGCCTAAGGACTTCGACGTGTCGCAATGGGCCAAAGGCACGCGCGACGAGATCGTGGACTTCCTGGTGGAGCAGGCCGAACGGCGCTACGATGCCGGCCTGGGCGAGTTCGCCAAGCTCCTGCAGACGCAGATGACGCTGGCCGGCATGACGCTGGAGCAGATGCGCCTGGGCCGCGATGCGATGATGCGCTGCATCCATCGTTGGGTCGCTAAGCATTTCTCCGGCGGGCCGGAGGAGTTCGCCGCCATCGAGTCGCTGCCGCTGAACGAAATCCCGGCTCAGCACCAGAGTGCGATCGCGCAGGGCTTCTTCGACGGCGTCCGGCTGTTCCGCGACCGCGCCGTGCTGATCCAGACGGTGGATCAGCACTGGGTGAAGCACCTGACCGACCTGGACGAGCTGCGCGAAGGCATCGGCCTGCGCGCTTTTGCCCAGCGCAATCCGCTGGTGGAGTTTCGCGCCGAAGCCAGCCGAATGTACGAAGACATGCTGGCGAGCATCCGCGAGCAGGTGGCGCACCGCATCTTCAGCGTGCAGTTCAACATGCAGGCCCCGCGGCCACAGCGCCAGCAGATGCCGCAGATGCAGCGCACGGCAGCCGTGCCGGTGGGCGCGCGCTCGCCAATAGATCGCACCATCGAGCGCGGCATGCTGAAGACTAGCGGTGGCAGCGCCGCCGCCGATAACGGCAAGCCCAAGCCGGTGACCACGCGCAAGCTGGGGCGCAACGACATCTGCCCGTTCTGCGATAGCGGCAAGAAGGTCAAAGCATGTCAGTGCGAAGGCGCGCGCAAGTGGCGCGGTGAGCTGTGAACGCGCCGCCCGTCAGCGCGGCACGACCAACCAGCCGGCGCGGATGAATGCCCAGACCAACGCGGCCCAAACCGCGTAGCCGCCCAGGATGGACATCCACAGCGTCACGCCCAGCCGCAGTAACGCATACACGACGGCCACCCAGACGAGCGTCGCAACCAGGCCGGGCGCCAGGGCGCGCACGAACAACGCGGCGGCGTCCTGATCGTAGTCGCCGACTCCGAACACCACCCACAAGCCCAGCGGGATGTTGATCGGCATCGTGGCTAAGATGGCCGCGAGCGTCTTCGAGCGATCGCGCAGGATGGCGACGCCGATGATGATGGCGATCGAGGTAATGACAGGGAGCGCTTTCTGTAAGTTCACGGCTTCTCGCAAGGGCGCAGAGACGGCGCTGCGCACTTCAAACGCATAGCGACCGGACGTAGTTCAAATTGTCGCGGATCCGCTGCGCAAGCGGCAGCTCGGTCGAGAAGTCCTCAAAGGCGATCCATCCGTCGTAGCCTACGGCTCGCAGCGCATCCACCAGCCGGCGAACATCCACACTGCCGGATTTGAGCGGCGCGAAGACGGCGCGCCATTCGGTGCTGCCGTCGGCGCGCGTCCCTACGGCCTCCCACCGAGCACTCTTGAGGTGCACGTGCGCCAGATGCAGTCCGAGCACCTCTAAACCTAAGCGATACTGCTCGTAGCCCTCGAACACCAGGTTGCCGCAATCGTAGATGACGCCGACGTAGTTCGGGTCGAAGCCCTGGACGAACGCTGCGCAGGCGCTGGCGCTGGGCAGGATGGTATTCATGTGCATCTCGATCAACGCCTTGAG
>JANWVF010000069.1 GCA_025056965.1 Thermoflexales bacterium
GCGTGACGAGCAGCGGGACGAGCGCGGTGCTGGCCGGACCGCTGCCGGCCGGGGCGACGCTGGTGTGGCAGGTGACGGCGCACAACGCGGGGGGCAGCAGCGGGGCGGACAACGGCGCGTGGTGGCCGCTGACGACGCTGCCCAACGCGCCGCAGGCGTTCAGTAAGCTCAACCCGCCGAACAACGCGACGGGGCAGCCGATCGGCCTGGCGCTGACCTGGCAGGACGCGATGGGCGAGGCCTACTACCAGGTCTGCGTCGGCACGGCCATCGGCCTGTGCAACATGGCCAACGTCACGACGACGGCCAACACCACACTCTTCAACCTCGCCGGGCTGGACTATGGGACGCAGTATTACTGGCAGATCAGCGCGTGCAACGCGGGCGGGTGCACGCCGGCCAACGGCGGAGTGAGCTGGAGCTTCACAACCCAGAACCCGCCACTGCCGGGCGCGTTCCAGAAGACCAATCCGCCTAACGGGGCGATCAACTTGCCGACGAATGCGGCTGCCATCACGCTGCAGTGGACGACCTCTGCGGAAGCGGACGGCTACGAGGTGTGCCTAGGCACGCAGCCGAACACGTGCGACCTGAGCGGCGGGGGCTTCCAAGACGTCGGGCTTGTCCAGCAGCGCACGTTGGCGCAGCTGCCGTTCAGCGTGACCCTGCAGCCGGCGACGACATATTACTGGCAGGTGCGCGCCTACAACAACGTGACGGCGACGCGGACGTTTGCCGACGGCGGGGTGGACTACTTCTTCACCACGCAAGGCCCAAGCGGGCCGGGCGCCTTCGGCAAGGATGCGCCGGTGAACGGGTCGTTCAACCTGCCGACGGCGAGCCTGACGCTGCGCTGGTTCCCGGCGAGTGGGGCGACGAGCTACGAGGTGTGCGTCGGCACGGCGGCGGGGAGCTGCAACGCGCTGCCGGGCAACACCTGGCTCAACGTGGGCAACGCGCTGACGACGAGCGTGACCAACCTGTTGCCCGGCACGACCTACTTCTGGCAGGTGCGCGCGCTGAACAGCAGCGGGACGACGGCGGCCGACAACGGTGGCTGGTGGCAGTTCACCACGCGCAACGCGAACCCGCCGGCGGAGTTCGGCAAGGCGTCGCCGCTCTACCTGGCGACCGGTCGGCCGACGGCCACCCTCGTCTTGAGCTGGTTTGTGAGCACCGGCGCGAGCGGGTATCAGGTGTGCGTGGGCAGCGCGCCGGGTCTGTGCGAGGCGAGCGGGGGCTGGGTGAACGTGGGCAACGTCACGCAGTGGACGGTGACGCCGGCGCTGCAGAGCGCCACGACCTACTGGTGGCAGGTGATCGCGCTAGGGCCGGGCTTCAGCGTGCAGGCCGACGGCGGGCAGTGGTGGGCGTTCACGACAGTGGCGGACGCGCCGCTGGGGCCTGGGGCGTTCGGCAAGCTGACGCCGCTGCAGGGCGCCAACGAGCGGCCGTTCAGCGGCCTGCAACTCACGTGGCAGGGCGCGAGCGGCGCGACGGGCTACCAGGTGTGCCTGGGCAGCCGGCACGGGCTGTGCGACGTGACGGGGAGCTGGGTCAACGTGGGCAACGTGACGAACTGGAATGCGCCGCCGTTGCAGCCGAGCACGACTTACTGGTGGCAGGTGCGCGCGCTGAACGCGAGCGGGCAGGCGCAAGCGGACGGTGGGCAGTGGTGGTATTTCACCACCCGAGCTGCGCCGATCGGGCCGGGCGCGTTCGGCAAGGCCGCGCCGACCAACAACGCGGCGAATCAGGCGACCAACCTGCTGCTGAGCTGGGGCGCATCGGCCGGCGCGAGCGGCTATCAAGTGTGCATCGGCGCGCTGCCGGGCGACTGCTCGGCCAGCGGTGGGGGCTGGGTGAACGTGGCCGGGACGAGCTACGCGCTGAGCGGGCTGGCGCATGACACCACCTACTGGTGGCAGGTGCGCGCGGTGAATGCGGCCGGGCAGACCTTGGCCGACGGCGGGGTGTGGTGGCGCTTCAGCACGGGCAACAACCCGGCCTCGCCGATCGGTGCGTTCGGCAAGGCGGCGCCGGCGCACGCCGCGACCGGTGTGGCGGTCAACGCGCCGCTGAGCTGGGGCGCGGCGGCCAACGCGCAGCGCTACACCGTGTGCGTGGGCAGCCTGCCCGGGCTGTGCGACGTGATGAACCATGTCGAGGTGCTCAGCCCGACGACGAGCGTGGCGCTGGCGGGCGCGCAGGCCGGGCGGACGTATTGGTGGCAAGTGTGGGCCTACAACAACGGGCAGTTCCTGTTGGCGGATGCCGGGCAGTGGTGGGCGTTCACGACGGCCAACGACACCACGACCGGGCCGGGCAACTTCCAGAAGACTGCGCCGATCAGCGGGACGGCAGTGGGCAACAGCACGGTGCTGAGCTGGACGGCGTCGAGCGGTGCGGTGGGCTACCGGGTGTGCGTCGGGACGGCGTGGGGGCTGTGCGACGTGGTGAACAACGCAGCGACGACGAACCTGACGCAGGCGGTCGCCGGTCTGACGCCGGGCAGCTACTGGTGGCAGGTGACGGCGGTGGACGCGGAGGGCGACACCACCCAGGCCGACAACGGCGAGCGCTGGCTGCTGATCGTGCAAGATGCCGGGATCGGCAACCTGAACACGAGCGGCTCGACCGGCACGCGCAAGGAGGCGACGCCGACGGCGGTGCGGATGGGTGATGCGGTGACGTATACGATCGTGCTGAGCAACAGCGGCAGCCTGCCGGTGACGGCGCGGGTGACGGACACGTTGGCGGTGAGCGCGACGCTGCTGAGCGCGACGCCGGGCTATGCGCAGAGCGGGCAGACGCTGGTGTGGAGCAATGTAATGGTGCCGGCAAACGGGACAGTAGTGCTGACGATCACGGTGCGCGCGGGCGGCGGGCCGCTGCCGGGCGGCTACGTGCTGAACAACAGCGTGACGATCGGCGCGCATGACGGCGAGATCGTGCGCAATGCGCCGGGGGTGCAGGTCAGGCCGCATCAAGCGTTCATGCCGATTGTGCGGAAGGCGACATAGGCGGCGAATCACGCAGCTGATGAGGGTGGCCGACGGCAGTGCTGTCGGCTACCCGCCTTTATATAATCAGTTTGTGCCCTTACTGATTGACGGTCACAACCTGATTGGCCACAGCCCGGATCTGTCATTGAGTGATCCGAATGACGAAGCGAAGTTGATCGCTCGGCTCAAGACCTACATCGCGCGCACCGGCAAGGAGATCACCGTCGTCTTCGACCCAGGTCAGGACAGCGATCCAATCAGCTTCGACTACGGGCGCGTGCAAGAAGGGCGCCTAGAGGTCATTTATGCACAGGCTTGGCGCAAGGCCGACGACGTGATCCGTGAAATCGTCGGAGAGGCCAAAGACCGACGTGGGCTAATCGTCGTCACTTCGGATGGCGCGTTGGCCAACTTCACGCGGCAGTGCGGCGTGCGCGTGCGCTCGGCGACCGAGTTTGAACGCGAGATGAGGCAGGCGCTGAACGCAGCGTTGGACGATGAGAAGCCGACGCCAAGTGTGTCAGAGGTCAGCTTCTGGTCGGAGATTTTCAGAGAACCGGAGCGTGCCGTCAAGCCCAAGCCCGCACCACCTCAGCTCAGCCCTCAGGAGCGGAAGCGCCAACGCCGAATGGCGCAGCTCAAGCGACAAGTGCGCGGCGGTGGACAGCTTCGGTGAGTCTACATGACTCACAACGACACAGTTTGCCCGCGCTCAGTTCAACCGCCTATCTGATCCACTGCTGCGACATTCATGCTGAAGTTCCCTGCTGCCCGGCGCTAAGCGTGTGGGCAGCCAATAGATGATCGGGACCTGTGTTGCCCGACCTCTCAGCATTGCGATTCCTGCTAGAGCATGGTGAGATTGACACTTGCGGCGTAGGCACCCCGCGAATCACGAATCAGACCAGTTTGCGCCAAAGGCGATTCTCGGCTACGCTACGGAAGCATGCCGAAGAACACAGCACTCATCGAAGCTGCCCATCGCGCTGCCGGCCTACTGGGATTGCCGGCGCTGTTGCTCAAAGCTTTTATGGCCGTCGAAGGCGCCAACGTCAACACGCGCGATGGCGTCTTGCAAGTCACACCCGGTACGCGCGCAGGCGTCATCAGTCGCATGCCGCGTGCGCTGAAGTTAGCTGCCCTGAACCTCAACGATAGTCCGACGCTGAGCGATACTGAGCTGAACCGGCGCATGACGCAGGCGTTTGAGCAGAAGAACCTGCTCGTTCAAACGCTGGTCGGTGGCTGGTACATTAAGGAACAACTCGACCGCTGCCAGGGCTATGTTGCACTGGCTGGTTTGGCCTATAACGCAGGTCCGGCGCGCGCCCAACGGGAAATCCAACAGAAATGGCGGAACGATCCTTTGCACGCCGCGACGCAATATCACAAGCGCATCGGCCAAGGTAGGGACGAGGTGACCGTTCAGCCTGGCGTGCCGGCCGTAGATGCTGCAACAGGGGTTACCTGGACGCGCTACCCTGTGACGGCTAACGACAGCGGCCTGGAGATCTTTCAGTATCTCTATCTGCGCCAAGTGCCGCGGCGCAACTTTGGCCTGCTGGACTTCATCTTTAGGCCGACGCTGCTCGATCGCCTTGGGCTTTTCGATAACGACGCGCCACCAGGGGAAGACCGCCCCGAACAAGTGCTGGTCGTGTCCAACGGCCAATTCGGATTGGCGCCTTCAACGCTCGCTCCGCGCATCATGTTTAGAACGCTGCCACTTTCCCAGCGCGACCCGCGCTGGCGGGACATCCCTCTAGGCTTCACAACTGCCGGACACACGATCGGCTCGGACGGTTGCACGCTCACCTGCCTGACCATGCTGGCTAACGGCTTCGGCTTTCAGGAGACGCCGGCCACGCTGAACGACAAGCTAAAGGCGCTCGGGCCGAATCAGGGTTTCTTCGGCGCGCTGGTCGCCTGGTTTGGCCTGCCACGCGTGCTGCCCGGTCTACGGCTCAACGAGCTGGTCGAATGCCGCCGTGTCCCCGCGCCGATGGCCGAGATTGACGCTGCGTTGGACGCCGGCAGGCCGGTCGTCGTCGAGCTGGACATGTCGCCCAGCCAAGGGTTTCAGAACCATTGGGTATTGATTTACGGTCGCCGAGGCGATGACTATCTCATCCACGACCCATGGTCCTGGCCGACCGAACAGATGGCCCTGCTCACGCAGCGCTACGGCTTCGCCGGCTCGCCCGCCCAAATCATCACTTACTGCGCCATCTACGACAAACCTACGACGAAGCCGGAGGAGAAGACGATCGTCATCGTCGTCAACGATGCGCCGGACATTCACGCTGCTGGCGGCCTGGCGCTGCGCGATCAACCCAGCACCGTCGGCACACAAATCCTGCGGCGCTTGCCACCGGGCACCGCGCTGACCTTGCTCGAGCCTGTGGATGCTGCGCGCCAGAAGATCGGCGTATTCAACCAGTGGATCAACGTCGCTGCGCCGGATGGCACGCGCGGCTGGGTCGCCGCCTGGTATGTGCACGCCCGCGAAGTTACGGTGACGAAATCGTCGCCTGAGCCGACTGAAGGCGACCAATCGCGCGCATCGGACACAGAAACAGCCATCCAACCGCCGCTGCGCGCCAAGATCTTCGTGCGCACCAAGAAGACGCGCAAGCGCATGCCGATCTACAGCGCGAACAAGCGCACAGTGGTGAGCTACGTTGAAGGCGAGACCGAGCTGGAGGCACTCGACGAAGTCGCATCGCTGGAACGCAAGCTGCGCGCTTCCAAGACGGCGAGGCCGCGCTGGGTCAAAGTGCTTCACGGTCGGCAGATTGGCTATGTCCAAGCACACGACCTGGTGCCAGAGGTCATCCATCCGCCGATGCCGCGCCGACGCGCAGTCGGCAAGTCATCGGCTGCAAACATCGTTTCGGCGATCGAGCCGGACGCATGCCCTGTGCTGCGCGTGATCGCACCGGCTGGGCTGCGCCTGCGCGATCGGC
This sequence comes from Thermoflexales bacterium, assembly GCA_025056965.1. Lineage (GTDB taxonomy): Bacteria > Chloroflexota > Anaerolineae > J036 > Brachytrichaceae > JAAFGM01. Next base: position 5,972 of record JANWVF010000069.1, read on the forward strand.
CCACGACATCCGCGAACACCAAGCTGATCTTGCCTTTCGGGACGCTGCTGCTGCTGCGCGAACCGCTGGATACGGCGCTGCCCAAGATCGGTCAGCCCGGCCAGTGGCTGGCGGTGGTCACTTTCGATGGCGTGACCGGCTTTGTGGCCGCGGAATGGGTGAGGCTGTTTGCGACGACACCGACCGAGGCGGACATACGCGCGCAAGGCGTCGTCTTGGCCAGCACGTCGGTTGAGCTATACGCGCAGCCTGCGCCCGGCAGCCGAAGCGAATGGCGGGTGACGGCTGGAACGCCGATGCGCCTGATCCAAGATGCCGACTGGGAGCGCATCGGAGACGAGAATGCCTTCATCGAAGTCGAAACGTTCGCCTTCAAGCGCGGCTATGTGCGCGGATCGCAGGTGCGCAAGCCGGATTTTGCCGATTCTCGTGTGAAGGTCGAAGATGCGCCTTTGCCCTTCGGCATTTGTGCCTGGAACT
>JANWVF010000143.1 GCA_025056965.1 Thermoflexales bacterium
ATTGGGTTGGGCTGAGGGGTGAAATGACGATTGCAGGCCTTGCACAGGTAGCGCTGGCTGCCGCTGTGATTCTTGCCTCGTTTGACCACCGATTCGCTTTGGCATCTTGGACACTTCATGTATCCAATTTTATTTACTCCCAAATTTAAATTACGTCATGCGTTTCCCCTGAGCCTCGGCCGCCGGGTTTGAAGGCAGAGCCGGTCGGTTCTATAATGCCGGCAACTCGGGTGGAGCGAGGTGCTAATCCCGGGGAACGGTTTGAGATGACTTAATCTCCTCATTACTTCGCCGGTTTCCTCTCCGGCCGGTCAGCAGTATGCTCATCCCAGTTGTCGGCAATGGTTGACGATCAGCCATGGTTCACAATGAAGGACATCGTCAAGCAGTACCCCGGCGTGCTGGCGGTCAACCGCGCTGGCCTCTCGCTGCTTCCCGGCGAAGTCCATGGGTTGGTAGGGGGAAACGGCGCCGGCAAATCCACCCTGATCAAAATCATGGCCGGGGTCGTTCGCCCGGATCATGGGCAGATCCTACTGGACGGCGAAAGACTTGACTTTCACAGCGGCAGCGATGCCTACCGCTACGGGTTGTCTTTCATCCACCAGGAGTTGAACCTCGTGCCCTACCTCAACGGGGCCGAGAACATCTTCCTCGGGCGGCCGTATCCTAGAACCCGCTTCGGCACGATTGATTGGAAGGCGCTCAAGCAGCGCGCAGAGCGCATCATGCTGGAGCTTGGAATGCGCGTGCGGGTGGATGTGCCGGTCAGACGCCTAACGCGCGGCGAACAGGCGATGATCTCGCTGGGGCGCGCGCTCGTCGGCGACGCCCGCATTATCGTCATGGATGAGCCGACCGCTTCCCTCACCGATGAGGAGATTCGCGGCCTGTTCCGAGTGATCCGCGAGTTGAAGGCGCGTCGGCGCACGGTCTTATATGTATCCCACCGTCTGGACGAAATCTTCGAGATCTGCGACCGGGTCACCATTATGCGGGACGGCAATGTGGTGGGCACCTACCCGATCGGGGCGCTGAGCCGGAGCGAGATGATTCGCTTGATGATCGGGCGCGACTTAGGAGAGGGCATCCCACCCCCTCAGAATCCGCTTGGCCGCGCCTTCTTCAGGGTGGAGGGCTTGGCCGGTGGCCCAGTGCAAGGCGTGAGCTTCGATTTGCGCGAGGGCGAAATTCTCGGCTTGGCCGGCCTGATCGGCGCAGGCCGCAGCGAAGTGCTCCACCTCATCTACGGCTCAATAAGGCCGAATCGGGGTTGCATGCATTTAGACGATAAGCCGTTCTCGCCGCGCAGCCCGGCCGAGGCGATTCGCGCCGGGGTGGCGCTGGTGCCCGAAGAGCGACATCAGCAGGGGCTGGTCTTGAGCCGTTCGGTGTTGCAGAATATCAGCCTGCCGGCCTTGGACCGCTTTTCGTGGCGTTCTGTTTTTGTCAATCGAACCGCCGAGCGGAAGGCCGGCCAACAAGTGGCTCAACAAGTGCACTTGAAAGCAGCCTCGCTGGATCAGAAAGTCAACCAGCTCTCCGGCGGCAACCAGCAGAAGGTCGTGTTTGCCCGCTGGCTACACACGCGCCTGCGCATGCTGCTGTTAGACGAACCGACCCGCGGCGTAGACGTGGGGGCGCGCTTCGAGATCTACCGCACCATCCGTGAACTAGCTGCTGCAGGCATCGGCATCGTGTTGGTCTCTTCTGATCTGTCAGAACTCCTCGGCCTAGCGCACCGCGTCATCGTGCTGAGGGAAGGCCGACAACTGGCAGAACTGCCGGCTGCCGGTTTGAGCCAGGAGGCCCTGCTGCACTACTGCTATGGAGAAGTACCCCGTGAGTGAGCAACAGCCGCTCCAAAGGATGACTTCCTCTCCCCTGATCAAACTGAATCGCCCGCATGACCTAGCGTGGGCGCGCAAATGGGGAACGTTGATCGGCTTCGTGGCACTGGTGGTTTTGTTCTCTTTGCTTCGGCCGGATGTCTTTCCTACCGTGCGCAACTGGAGCAACATCATCGAGCAGGTGGCTACGCTGGCGATCGTCGCTGCGACAGTCACCATCGTGATGGTTACGGGCGACTTTGACCTGTCGGTTGGCGCGCTGGCCAGCTTGGCCGGTGTGGTGGCGGCCGACCTCATGGCCAACCAAGGTGTGCCGGTTGCCCTCGCGATCCTGGCGGCCTTGCTGGTGGGCGTGGCCGGTGGAGCGATCAACGGCCTGCTGGTCGCTTACGGTGGGTTATCGGCATTTGTGGCGACGCTGGCGACCATGACCGCCTACGGTGGGGCTGCACTCCTCTATACGAACGGCGCTACCATCTTCTCCCGCATACCGGAGAGCTTCCGATGGCTGGGGCAGGGGGACGTGGCCGGCATTCCGACGCCGGTGATCGTCATGCTGATCGTGGTCTTCTTGGCCTGGCTGCTGATGGAACAGACTGTCTTCGGACGGCGCTTATACGCGATAGGCGGGAACGCCGAGGCTTCCTACTTGGTGGGTATCTCCGTTCAACGCCTGCGCCTGATCGCCTTCATGCTCTCCGGACTGGGCGCCGCCCTCTCCGGCGTGATCTTGACCAGCCGCCTCTTCTCGGCCCACCCTCAGGCGGGCAATCCGTTCATGCTGAATGCGGCGGCGGCGGTCTTCTTGGGCGCAACTGCCTTTCGCGAAGGTGAGCCGCACGTCTTGGGGACGTTGCTGGGCGTGTTGATCATGGGCGTGCTGGGCAATGGCCTGAATATCTTGGGCGTCAACTCGTATATCCAGTCTATCTTGACCGGTGCGATCATCGTGTTGGCGGTGTTGATTTCCAGTCTTTCGCGGAGGAGGTAATCCCTGGAAGCAATCATTGCGTTAGACATCGGCACGACCGCCGCGAAGGCGGCGTTGGTAGATCGAAACGGGCAGATCTTGGCTCGCGCGCAGTCTGGCTATCGGCCTGTCTGGCGTGGCGCCGAAGTTGAGCAGGACGCAACCGACTGGTGGAAGGCTGCTCAGGCGTGCCTAAGATCTATTGCGCAGCACGAGCCCGGCGACGTTCGGATCGTCGCGCTGGCGCTGAGCGGCCAGATGCAGGACGTGATCCTGATGGACCGGCGAGGGGTGCTCGCGCCGGTCATCTTGTACTCGGACGGGCGCGCCCAGGCCGAAGCCGATGAGGTTCTAAGCACGATCGGCGAAGATCAGTTGATCCCGCTCACCGGCAACGTGCAAGATGCTTCCGGGTTGTTGGCCAAGCTGTTGTGGATCAAGCGCTACAGGGCGGAATGGTATCAACAGGCCCACACTCTTCTCGTTGGGGCACATGATTACATCGCTGCGGAGCTGTGCGGCGAGCGCGTCACCGATCTCACGACCGCTTCGACGACCGGCTTGTTCCACCTGCGCGAAAACCGTTGGGCGGTGGAGCTGCTGGAGCGCCTGAATTTGCGCACCGACTGGCTGCCGCGGCTCGACTCGGCGGAAGTGCCCGTCGGGCAAGTGCGCCGGGAAGCCGCCGAACTCACCGGTCTGCCGGAAGGTCTGCCCGTCTTTCACGGGGTGGGGGATGCTGCGGCGACCACTTTGGGCGCCGGAGCCGGCGAGGAAGGACGCTGGTATGTCTATCTAGGCACCAGCGGGTGGCTGGCCACGAGTGTGGACGCACCCCCTGCTGACCCGCGCGCGGGCATTTTCAACTTGCGCCACCCTGACGGCAAACGCCTCATCCTGATCGGCCCGATGATCACTGCGGCAGGTAACTTCGAGTGGCTCGTCCGCCAGTTCGGCGCGCTGGAAAGCGGGCCGTCCGGCGAAGCGGACACACATGGCCTGCTGAGTCGGATGGCGGAGTCGGCTGTGGCCGGCTGCAACGGCCTGCTCTATCTGCCTTACTTGAGCGGGGAGCGCGCCCCATTCCGCGATAGCCACGCGCGCGGGGTGTTTTTTGGCCTATCGGCCTCGACGAGCCGTGCCGAGCTGTATCGCGCGGTGTTAGAAGGGGTGGCCTTTGCCATGCGCACGATCCGTGACGCTATACCGTCGGCCAATCGAATGGACTGCGTTAACTTGGTTGGGGGCGGAGCGCGCTCCGGCCTCTGGCCGCAGATTTTTGCGGACGTGTTCGGCTGCTCCGTGCAGGTGCTGGCGCAGCCCGAAGATGTGGGATGCCGTGGCGCGGCGCTGCTGGCTTCAAAAGCCCTCGGCTGGCAGCGCGATTTCAAACCGGCGGACTACTTTCCCGTTGAAAGGTCGCATCAACCGGTCATTCAGACTCAGCGATGCTATGATGCGCTCTACGACGTCTTTCGAGGGTTGTATCCTGCCTTGAAGGACAGCTTTCATCTGCTCGCCTCGGTGAAGTGTGATCCAGCCGGCGCAGGTCTCGCGCCGGGATAAGTCATCTCTCAATTCCAAGCTTCAAAGGAGGATTCTGTAATGGACATGATCAGACGCCGCTCGTCCTACTTAACGCTCGGGGTTGTCGCCGCGCTGCTGGCGGCTTGCGCTGCTCCGCCGGTGGCCACCACTCCGGCAGCGAGGAAGAAGACTATCGCAGTGGTCACGCCTTATATGGCGAATGAGACCACCAAGTACGTGATTGACCAGTTCAAGAAGCAAGCAGAAGCCAAAGGGTGGCAGGTGACCGTCACGGACACGGCTGCTGATTTCAACCTGCTGGTCACCCGCATCAAGGACGCGGTGACCCAGAAAGTGGATGCGATCGTGCTCGGCATGGGCGATCCGGCTCAGATGACGCAGGGGTTGGAGGCGGCCAGCCAGGCCAACATTCCCGTGTTCGGCATTGACGCCGGAAACGCGCCCGGCGTGCTGGTCAACGTGACTTCGGATAACACCGCTCTCGGCAAGCTCTCCGCCGAAACCTTGGCGAAGGCGATCAACGGGCAGGGCAATGTCATCATGTTCACGCATGACCCGCATCCCGGCGTGCGTGCCCGCGCCGCCGCGGCAGCAGAGACTTTCGCGGCCTACCCGAACATTAAGGTCATCGAGAAGAAGCACATCGAGGTGCCGGGCCCGGTGGATAACGCGCGCAAGATCACCGAGGACTTGCTGACCGCCTATCCGGAAAGCGGCTCGATCGCCGGCATCTGGGCCGGCTGGGATGAGCCGGCGCTGGGCGCCGTTCAGGCGGCCTTGGCGGCTAACCGAACCGAGATCAAGGTGATGGGCATTGATGGCACCGCCTTTGCCAAGGCGGAGATCGCCAAAAAAGGCCCATTTATTGCCAGTGTTGCCCAAGACTTCGATGCGATGGCAGCCAAGACGGCCGAGCTGATCGAGGCTTATTTCAACGGCAAGAAACCGGAAAGTGATTTGATTCTGATCCCCGGCAGACTGATCACAGCTGAAAACGCTCAGTGAGCTGCGGCCCGCACAGGCATGGCCGGCGAGCGGTGATCAAGCCGAGGGCAGACGGCGCTCGGGGTCACGGGCGCGCCGGCCTAAACGAGCCAAGGATGCCTTGTGGGGCCGAAGGGCGATGCGTGAGGCTGAAAGGCGCTGGGGTCATTCGATCTGAAGCTCAACGGGGCTGACATGTACGAGACGCTCGAATCGTTGCGCGGCGTGACGCTCTTGCCGGTTTCGCCGCTGCACGACGGTGACTTATCGCTGTGCTTGGCCGAAATCGAGCCACTTGACGAAGTCATCGGCCGCGTGCCCGCGTATCGCTTCGACATGTATCTGTCGGGCGTGAGTCGGGCCGTAGGCAGCATCAGCCTGCGCGTCGCCAATACCCATTATGTCGTCAACTACCTGGGACACATCGGCTATCACGTCGAGCCGGCCTATCGTGGCCGGCGGTTGGCTGCGCGAAGCTGTCGGTTGCTGCTGCCACTGGCGCGCCAACACGGCCTGCGTCCACTCTGGATCACCTGCAATCCTGATAACTGGGCCTCGCGCCGCACATGCGAACTGGCCGGCGCCCACCTAGTGGAGATCGTAGACGTTCCGCCGAACAACCCGATCTACCTCAGCGGCGAAACACGCAAATGCCGCTATCGGCTTGATCTGCCGGATTAGCGCGACGTCCGGCGCATGTTCTCAGCGAGCTGTAAGCCCGCGCTTTTATCATGCGCCTTAGATTTTGAGAGGAGGATAACTCGTATGATGCAAATGCCTCGATGGGCAGCTGCAGCAGCACTGGCAGCCGCGACGGTCGTGTTGGCCGCCTGTAGCGCACCACCTCAGGCCGTGCCGACCCTTGCCCCCACCGCCACGGCAACCGCCGCACCCGTCGCCCTGCCGGCAACGGATGCCCGCCCCTTGTTCATTGACTTCTACGCGCCTGGCTGAGGAGCCTGCATCGCGATGAAGCCTGTCGTGAACAGGCTCGCAGAGGAATTCGGCGATCGCATGGAGTTCAAGGCCGTGAACGTCTTGGAGGCCGACTCCAAAGAGATGATGACCAAGTACAACTTCGTAGGTCGCCCCCAGTTTGTCATCGTCGCCTCAAACGGCGAAGTCATCGCTTCGCGCAACGGCATCCAAACGTATGATCGTTTGAAGGCCGACATTGAGGCAGCGCTTGCCAAGCGTTGATCCATCGGCCTGATGCGTCGGTCGCCCTCTGCGTGCATGGCGCAGAGGGCGATTTTCATTCTTCGACCTCTACGATCCCCCACCACTCCATCAACTTGAGCAAGCCCGGCTGTTTGCGAAACCACTCGACGGGGAAGGCTAGTTGGACGATGGCTGCCGAGTAATGCAAGCCGCCCTTATCCGGTGGGATCAGGTCGTAGTTCCATTCGGCGTCAGCCTGATAGCAGAACCCGCGGCCCTTGTCGGCCTCGATCTGCCAGTATTCCAGCACGCGCGCCGCGGCGTAACGTCGCCTCAGCGCCGCGCGCTCATCCTCGCTTACGCCGCTGTGTAACACGTCTATGGCCAGCGCAGGCGGGCCATAGATGGCATCGGCCTTCACTGCCTTGCGCTGGCTGTTCGGCACGTAGATCACGTCCGGCGTCAGCACGTCGTCGCCGGCGATGACGCGCGCGCCCTTGCCGATGACTGCGCCGAGTTCATATGCCTCGACGACTACCGTGAGCAGGGTGACCAACCAGGCCTGCAGCTTGGCTTGCAGGACGCTATAGGGTGAGGTGGACATAGTGCTGCCGTGCTGCCATTACGTAGGGTTAGCACCCTGTAACTACGACTGGTTGATCGCCGATCCGGTTCAGCGCGCGCCAGCGCACAGGGGCGTAGTAGATCTCAAACTCCAGCAAGCTGCGCTCAATCGTCGTCACGTAGGCGCGCATGGATTTGCCACCGTAGTATGCGTAGCCCAGGCACGCCGTGTAGCCCTGCTCCGGCGCTAACGCCCAGCCCAGCGCATTGCGCACGCGCTCTCGCGTTCGCCACACCAGGCCGAAGCCACGCACCGGCGCAAACCTACCGGCCGGCGGCTCAGCAGGCAGCGGCGGATCAGGGTTACCCTCGACGAACAGGTCATCATAGCGCTCCAGCCGGGGCGCATCGCCGGAATACAGCGCGTCGTAAAGCACGTAGACCGAGTCGGTCTCGGCCAGCCAGATCATCGCGCCGCGCTCGAAGCGCTGGAAGGCGGCCCATGTAGCGCGTGGCGGCGCAAATGGGCATCCCTCTACGCGCGGCGCGAAAAACCACGGATAGTCGCAGGTCACGATTAGGCGCTGCCGGCTGCGCAATTGGCCGTCCACGTTGAGCGCGATCATGAGCGGGCTGAGCTTGCCGGCCTCTGCGGGCAGGCTAAACGAGATCACCCCCGATCGGCGCGAGGATGGGCTGAGCATTTGCTGCTGCAAATGAAGGTTGAGCGGCACGAAACCAAACGCCATGGCCGTCAGCGTCACGCCGCGCGCGGGTCGGTCGAGCCGATAGGTGGCGATGATGGTCTCGCCCGGCGCCGCTTCCTGCTTGTCCAACGTGAACGCTAGGACGTTCGGCGCTTGTGCCAAGATCGGGCGCGCAAATGAATGCGCTGATGCTGCCGCAGCCAGCACGAGCGCTATGACGATGAGCGAACGACGCAACTTTCGCATGTAGATACCGGTCACCGTATTGTAAGTGCGCGCAGTCGCTCTCGCACGCTTCACGCGAATGACGCGATCGCCTTTCACCTGCGCTATGGCTTTCGCACCGTCGCGCGCCGCGATGGCGAGGTTCATTTCATGCTTAAGCTACCCTGAGCAGCCGGCTCATAGCCGCATCCCATACAGGATCACGCTTGGGTCGCCCCGCAGGCGGCAGAAGCCGAGGTGCTCATAGAAGGCAATAGCGTTGAGGTTGCGGGCGCTGACGCCCAGATGTACCCCCGACGCGCCCAATTCCCGCAGCCGCGCCAAGAAGGTCTCCATCAGCCGACGTCCCCAGCCCTGTTTCTGGGCGACCGGCAAGATGTCTATGTGCAGGTGAGCTGGATACTCGCGCGCGACCTCATCCACGGCGATGCCGGCATGAATGGCGCGGATGATTTGCGCATCCGGCGAGTCGTCGTTGGGCGGCGGCAGCGGATAGCGCGCGCGCAGCGCAGGGAACCACTCGATTTCGCAGCGCGCGGCAAACTCGGCCGTGTCGCGCGCGCCAAGGATATAACCGCACGGCTCGTCCTGCTCATCCACCAGCACGAACGATGTCTCCGGCGCGAGCACGCCGTAGGGCGCGGCGTAGTAATGCCCCAGCAGATCCGGGTCGCGAAAGTGTGGGCTAGCATCCGCGCCACTATCGCCGGTTTTCAGGCAGATTGTGTAAAGCGCGCGCAGGTCGCGCGGCTGATAGGGGCGGATGGTGAACGGCATACGATCAGCACGCCGATTGTAGCCCGACGCCCATACGGGATGCGGACTCCCGTTCTCCGTTCACACGTATACTGGCATTTGTATCGCAGCGTCGCGCGCCTTGAGACGTGACCAAACTACCCCAGCATCGCGTCGCGGTTCGGGAGGCATCACATGTTTCGCAAGACCGGTCTGATCCTGCGTCCCCTATTGATGCTGAGCCTGCTCTTCGCCGCCGGCTATCGGCCGGGCGCGACGACGCCATCCACTGTCCAAGCTCAGCCTTCGTCGCCCACAGCTGCCTCGATGCGCCTCAGCGCCGACCTGGCCGATGCGCTGCAGGTGTTGCCGGGCGACGCGCAACTCCGCGTCATCGTGCGCTTCGACCCGACCAAGCACCGGCAGATCCTAAGCGAGCAGGCCGACAAACCGCTGCCCGAGCGCCGCGCGGGGCGCGCCATGCTGGTAAGCAGATTGCAGATAGCCGCCGAGCAGAGCCAGTCCGGCGTGCGCGCCTTCTTAGCTCAGCCGGCCATTGCCGCTAATGTGCGTCACGTGCGTCCGCTGTGGGCGATCAATGCGCTCGCCCTCAGCGCCACGCCGGATGTGGTGCGCGCCCTGGCTGCACGCGACGACGTGCAGATGGTGACGCTCGATCGCTGGCAGAAGTGGATCGCGGACGACGTCGAGCCGGTCGCCGGCCCGCTCGTCATGCGTCACCCGCCGACTCGATCGCCTTTGAGCACGACGCTGACCGCGCGCGTGCAGGCCGCGCCGCCCGCGCCTGGCGAGGTGACCTGGGGCCTAGCGCGCATTGGCGCCGATCGCGTGTGGCGCGAGCTGGGCGTGACTGGTGCGGGCGTCACCGTCGCCAACATTGACACCGGCGTGGACTTGCATCACCCGGCGCTCAAGCCCCGCTATCGCGGCTGGAACGGCGGACCGGTAGCCGATCACCTGCACAACTGGTTCGACGCCACCAACGAAAGCGCGACTTATCCATCCGATCTGCACGGACACGGCACGCACACCATGGGCAGCATCGTCGGCGAGGGTGGCATTGGCGTCGCGCCCGGCGCGCGCTGGATGGCCGCCAAAGGGCTAAACGGCGAGGGGTTCGGCTATTACAGCTGGTTGCACGCGGCGTTTCAGTTCATGCTCGCGCCCAACGGTGATCCTAGCTTCGCGCCCGATATCCTCAGTAACTCCTGGGGCTCCAACGACGGCAGCGATGCAGAGTTCCTTCCCGACATCCGGGCGCTGCGCGCGGCGGGCATCTTCGTCCTGTTCGCCAACGGCAACAGCGGCCCAGGTGCAGGCACAGTCGGCTCGCCGGCCAGCCTGCCCGGCGCGATCGGCATCGGCGCTAGTGACCCAGATGATGACATCGCGCGTTTCTCCAGCCGCGGTCCTTCGCCGTTCAACGAGGTGCGTCCTCACCTCGTCGCGCCGGGCGTGAATGTGGTCTCGACCTATCCCGGCGGCGGCTACGCGCGCGCCAGCGGCACCTCGATGGCGACGCCACATGTGGCCGGCGTCGCTGCTCTGCTGCACAGCGTTAGCCCAACGCTGGACATCACCGCGACGCTGTTCGCGCTCACCAGCACGGCCGTGCCACTTTCCACGACGCTGCCCAACAACGTGAGCGGATGGGGCCGCGTGGACGCCTATCGCGCCGTACTGAGCGTGCTGCCCCACGGCGTGATCACCGGTCAGGTGCTGCATGCCGGCCAGCCTATCAGCGGCGCGACGGTTGTTGCGCACGATGGCACGCACACGCCTAGCACAACGACCGATGCGCAGGGGCGCTATGCAATTCCCGCGCCACCGGGCATCTACACCGTCACGGCGAGCGCTTTCGGCTTCACACCGGCCACGTCGGCGCCGCGGATTGTGCAGGTTGGCCAGGTCGTCACTGTGAACTTCGCGCTGACGCCGTTGCCGTCGGGCATCGTGCGCGGCATCGTCACCGATGTCGTCAGCGGCGCCGCCCTGACCCGGACGCTGGTGCGCGCATTGGATACGCCCGCGCAATCTTACGCCGACAGCGGCCTGGGCTACTACGTGCTGCACCTGCCGGCCGGCACGTATACCATCGAGGCGCGGCTCACCGGTTACCTGGTGCAGACCCGCACGGTCGTCGTGACCGACGGCGGGATCACCGAGGCGCCGTTTGCCCTCACGCCGACCCAGCGCATCCTGCTGGTGGATAGCGGCGCCTGGTATTACGCCAGCGCTGCTGACTTCTACCGCCGCGCCCTGGCGGATCTGCGCCTGGCGCACGACGAAATACGCATCAAGCAGATCCCGCGCGACGCGCCGACGATCACCGATCTGCTGCGCTACGATACCGTGATCTGGTCGGCGCCGTTCGACTCGCCCGGCATCGTCGGCGCCGGCGACGCCATTTCGCGCTATTTGGCCGCCGGACGCAACCTACTGCTGAGCGGACAAGACGTGGCCTTCTACGATGGCTACTTCGGCATGCGCGCCTATTTCAACCGCCTGAACGCGCTGTTCCTCGATGATAGTGCGCCGTCTCGGCAGGTCATCGGCTTGCCGGGGACGCTGCTGGCCGGTCGCGCCTTCAGCATCGCGGGAGGTGAGGGCGCGAACAATCAGGTGCTGCCCGACGTTGTCGGGCTGCGCAACGCCGACTTCGGGCTGCCCATCGCGCGCTACGACGGCGAGTCGCGCAGCAACGCCTGGGCCGGCGTCTATGCCGCGCCGTGTCTGCCATATCGCTCGGCCTTTTTTAGTTTCGGCGTCGAGGCGATCCACAGCGCTGCCGAACGCGCAGCGGTGCTCGGCCAAACGCTCGCCGCGTTCGCTGCGCCGCGCCCTGCGCAGGGCGTCGCGCTGGCCTGGCAACCCGACCGGCATCGGGAGATTCCCGTGGCGCTGCCTGGACGGGTGATCACGCACGTCGTGCGCGTGCGCAACACCGGCGAGGCCGGCGTGACCGAGACGTTGACCCTGACGCTGAGCGGCAACCGGTGGCCGGCGCAGCTCAGTCAAGCGACGCTCACCCTCGGCCCATGCCGGGCCGCCACCGTCGTCATCACGGTGAGCGTGCCGACCACCGCCACCTGGCACGCGACCGATGCCGTGACGCTCACCGCGTCCCTGCTCTCCGCACCGGCAGTCAGCAGCAGCCTCGCCCTGCCCGCCAAGACCCCAGCCGGCGTCTTACTGGTGGACGACGACCGCTTCTTCGACCGCGAGGGCGACTATCTCGCCGCGCTCGCCGCCCACGGCAACGTCGCCGACCGCTGGAGCACGCTGGGCGGCAACTGGACGGAATCTCCACCACTTGACGTGCTGCAGATGTATCCGCTGGTGATCTGGTTTAACGCCTATGACTGGTTCGACCCGCTGAGAGACGCGGAGGCCACGCGCCTCTTGGCTTATCTGGATGGCGGCGGGCGGCTCTTCCTCAGCTCGCAGTCGGCGCTCTACTACCTCACGCCCGGTCATCCTTTCGTGCGCGCGCGGCTCGGTATTGGGGCAATTGACGACACCGATGTAACCAGCGCCGTATTCGGCGCGCCCGGTCACGTAATCGGCAGCGGTTTCCCCAGCAGCACGCTGCTGACCGGACCAGGCGGGCGTTTCCCTTACAACTGGAACTTGAGCACGGCGCTCCAGCCGGGCCCTGGCGTTTCGGTGGCGTTGCGCGGCGAAAGCGCTCAGCCGTTTGGCCTAGCTAATGCCGGTCTGGCCCATGGCGCGATTCCAACGCTGCATCTCTCCAGCTGGCTCACTACGACCATGTGGCGTACGGCCTTCATGCCATTCGCCTTCGAGGTGCTAGATGCTTCGGCGCGCGCCGACCTGATGAACCGCGTCGTGGGCTGGCTCTCTTGGCTCGGCGAATCTGAGCTGCGCGCGCATGTCCCAGACGCTGCGCCGGGTCAGCCGATCACCTTCACGCTATATGCCAAGCTGGACGAAGCGCGTTCGGGCGCGGTGACGGCCAGAGTGCATCTCTCGGCCACAGTGAGCGACGCAGGGTTCGTCGCAGCGTCCGACCTCGCCGGTGCGAGCGGCCATTTCGCCGGCGCATGGCAGGGCGCGATGAGCAGCGGCCAAGTGCTGAGCTGGACGTTCGTCGTCACCACGCCGGCTACCTTGCCGCCGGGCACGCCGCTGACCGCCACGGCCTTCTTTGCGCTGGAGGAGCCGGGTCTGCGCTTCGCCCGCCAGGCCGTAATACGCCTGGGCGCGCCGCAGCTCGCCGCCACATTGCATCTGACGCCGTCCCCCTCGCGTTGGGGCGAGCGTATCACCGCTACAGCATGGCTGACTAACCTCGGCCCGGCGGCTGCGCCCAGCGCGACGCTCCTGGCCGTCGTGCCCAGTGGCCTGCGCCTGCTCACGGCTACCGTCGCCGCTTCGCGCCCCGGGCTCAGTCACGCGCCGCCGAACACCGTGCGTTGGGTCGGCGGGCTGGCGGCCGGCGAGTCGGTCAGCGTGACCTATGCGATGACCGTGCCGACTTTCACCTATTGGCCCGGCGCGTACTACCATGCCGTCCTCTTCGGGGCCGATTCTCCGCTGCAGCGCCAGATAGACGCTTGGATC
>JANWVF010000051.1 GCA_025056965.1 Thermoflexales bacterium
ATGGGCGGGTCGAAAGTTAGGTTGGCGATGATGGTGGGCACAGACATCGGCGCGCTGAAGCGGATGGAGAAGCCCTCGTCTTGCGGGGCACGCTCCTGGCCGTTAGTCGGGCGCGTGGACACGACGGAAGGGAGAGGCACCACTTGAAAGGTGGTGATGGTCTCGAAGTTCGTCGCTCCTGAACCGGCGGCGGCGCGGGCGCCGGCTTTGACACGCACGGTATAGGTCTTCCCGCGCTCGTAGTCCTCTTCGGGCACAAAGGCCATCACCTCGCCGGCCGGCATCGGCGTGGGCGGCGCACCGACGATTTGCTGCGCTGGTGCGGTCGGCGGCATAGGCTGCTCCGGCGGCGGCTCGTCGGCCCAGCGGAAGAATCCGCGCACCGGCGGTTCAATCGTGAACGCTGCCTCGGCGCTGGCGCGATTCATCTTCTGGCTGAAGGTGATGCTGATGGGCTGGCGCAATCCGACGTTCGTCGCCCCGCTGGACGGCGAGATGAACTTGACCACCGGCGCGGCCACGCTGAACGTCCAAACATAGTCGCTCTCCAGCAGCGCGCCGCTGGTGTCTTGGAGGCCGGCGGCGACGCGGCCTTCGTAGGTCACGCCGGCCTGCAACGGCTGCGACGGCTGAAAGACGTAGATGCTGGTGTTCAGCCATTGCCCTCGGCCGGCGATGGGGGGGTTAAACGTCACCGGCGTGGGCAGGTTGGCCTGTTGGTCGAGCGTGGTGAGCGGGACGACCGGCCGATTGAACAGCACAGTGATCGTCGCATCGGCAGCCACATCTTGCGCGCCGGCCGCAGGGATGGTTTGGGCGACGGCCAGCGCGCCCACGGTATTGACGATGAAAGATGCCGGCCGGGCCAGAGCCAAGCCCTTAGCGCTCTTCGCCTCGGTCGAGAGCGATACGGCGTAACGCGCCGCGCGCGCCCAGTCCTGATCCGGCTTGAACAAAGCGCGATTGTCGCTCGTCCAATCTAACCTGCCCGTGACGGCGACGCCGTCGGCGGTCTGCACGCGCAGTGCGCGTTCTACCGAGCGGCGGTCCATCGGCTGATCGAAGACCAGCTCGATGGGCTTGTCCACCGCCAGCTCCTCGCCCTGAACGGGAGCGCGATCCACCAGGATCGGGTTGACGAGCGGGCGCGGCGTAGGCGACGGGCCGGGGGTCACCGGCGGATTGATTTGCACGGTGATCTGTGGCGTCATGCTCGGCTCGACGGTAGGTTCAGGCCCCGGCTGGCTGCAACCGGCCAGCACGATTGAGGCGGTGAGCACAAGGCTCACGATGTGGACGAACGGATTCTTGCGCATAGGATTCATACATCCACCTCAGGAAGCGTATCAGCTGCTCTCGAATGATGGCTGCGCGAGTAAGTTTAAGCAAACCCAGGCTTATGCCCTGTGCGTATCCACCGATATCGTAAGCCCACACTACGCTGAATTCTTTAAGAGCGTTCGCTGGTATGGAAGGCTGATCTGGTCGGCCAAAATTATCGCCCGACAGTCTGGATGGGCAAACGAGGCTTCGCCCAATTACAATCGAATCATGCGTCGCTGGATAGATCAGGCTCGGTCGGCACTGCGCGGCGCGGGTCTCTATGCCTTGCTCATCATCGCCGCGGTCGCTTTGTTCTATTTGGCGACCAGCGTTGTGAACGTCGGTGTGCTCGCGCTGGTGGCCGCTGGAATCGCCTTCGCGTCCTTAGTCGGGTTGTTCATTGCCGCGCAATCGCGGCCTCATCCTCTGCCGCCGCAGCCTCGCGTCACGACGACCCTGCTCACGCCTTCCGTCGTCGTGAGCGAAGTGCGCGCCGCGGCGCTGGTGACCTACAGCCAAATCGGCACGGTGACGGTCAAAAAGGAGCGCGACCGGTCATCGCCCGACTCGTTCATCAAGCCACTGCGCGATAAGTTGCTGGGCGAAGAGCTGGTGATGGACGTAGGGGTGCGCGTGGTAGCCGGCGTCAATCTCAAGCACCTGCGCGAGGAGGATGTGCGCGTGTCCGGCAGCGCCGTCGAGATCACCTTGCCCCCGACGAAGGTGCTGATGGTGTATGTGGACGAGTCGCTCACCCGCGTGGTGTCGCACAAGACCGGCTGGTTCACCGGCCGCGACATCACCTTGATGGACGCGGCTCGCCGCGATGCAATGGAAGCGCTGGTCAACGCCGCCATCGAGAAGGACTTACTCGAGAAGGCCGGCGCGCAGGCGGCCACGGTGGTCGCCGCTCTGGCGCGCGGCTTGGGTTTCGAGCAGGTGACGGTTCACCCCACGCTGCCGCCGCTCGGCGCGCACTTCGAGGAGCTACAAGACCCGGCGATGATCGCGCGGATCAAGGCCGAGCCGATGCCACTGTTGCCGCGTGAGGATCAAGCCGGCGACGCATAGCCACCCTCAATCCATCAGGCCGAAGCGACGGCGCGCCAGCAGTCGAAAGGTCTGGACGATCGTCCGCCTCACCGGCATCTTGGTCGCGCCCGGTTTGCGGTCGTAGCGCAGGATCATCGGCGCTTCGTTCACCGTCGCGCCGGCCAAGTGCATCTTGATCAGGATGTCCACCATGCAAGCGAATCCGCGCTCCACGAACAACAGGTCGCCGAATCGGTCGAACGCCGCGCGCAGCGCGCTGGCGCGGTAGGCGCGATAGCCGCACGAATAGTCGCGCGCGCCAGGAATTGGATACACGAGGCGGAACATCCAGCTTAGGCCGGTGCTGAGGAGCTGCCGATAGCGCGGTATGCCAAGCATGCGCGATCCGTGCTGATAGCGTGAGGCGATCACCAGGTCGTTTCCCTCCTCGATCATCATGACCATGCGCGGGATGAGGCCGGGCAGGTGGGTGTCGTCGGCGTCCATCGTGATGATCACGTCGTCATCGCTGCTGCATCGCTCTAGCGCGCCCTTGAGCCCGGTTTTGATGGCCTCCCCTAGCCCGCGGTTGACCGGGTGCGTGAGGATGTCGAGGCGAAGCCGGTGCGCCTCTGCCGCCGCGCGCGCCAGGTCGGGGGTGCCATCGGTGCTGCCGTCGTTGGCGACGATGACGTGCAGTTGGCCGGCGAAATGCGCGTCGGACACGGCAGCGATGCGCGCGAGCAGCCGCGGGAGCGCCACGGCCTCGTTGTAGGCGGGTAGGACGATGAAGATCACAAAGCTTCGTTCCAGCGACGCGACCGACGGTTCGCCGCGCCGAATTCTAACATCGCGGATGCTATCATCGCGCGCGTGATGACGCATTGGCAGGCGCGCGCCGCGGCCTTGGCGTGCTGCGGGTTGGGGTTTGCGCTGGCGACGTGGACGTTGGACGTGCGCGGCCTATGGGGCGATGAGGCGTTTTCGGTCTGGGCTAGCCGCCAGCCGGTCGCGTCGCTCATTGGCGGCCTCGATGCCCAGCCGCCCCTGTATCACTTGCTGCTCGGCGCCGGCCGCGCATTGTGGGGCGAATCGGTCTTTGCCCTGCGCTACTTGTCGGTGTGTTGCGGCGTGCTGTTGGTCGCCGTAGGCGCACGCTTGGGCCACCTGATCGGTGGACCACCCGCATCGGCGTTCGTCGCGCTGTCGCTGGCGACGTCGCCCATCCTGCTGTATTACGCCCAGGAAGCCCGCATGTATGCCCTGGCTGCGTTGCTGGCCGGCGGCGCCATGCTGCTGGCCGCAGCGTCGCTCAGGCGCGAGCCACGAGCTGCTAGTGGCGCGTCGTATGTGCTGTTGTCGTTGGGCGCGTTGTTCACGCACTACTATGCTGCCGGCGTGTTGCTCGTGAACGCGCTGGCATTGGGGGTGGCCGCGTTGCGCTCGCGCGATGGGCGGCGCATGCTGGCGTGGCTGGTCGGCCACCTGATCATCACGCTAGTCTTCGGCGCTTGGTTCTTGGGCCTGCAATCGCGTTATGCGTCGCGCGCCGTTGCCGCCCGCGCGCGCATCGTGCCGCTCTTCGAGGACATCGTGACCAACTTCGGCGTTGGCATCAACGGCTTGCTGTTTGGGATGCGCGCCGACGGCAGCCTGACCGTGCCTGCGCTCGCCTTATTTGCGCTTGGCTTGGTCGGCGTAATTGGCTATCAGCGGCGCGCCGATGCTGGGCTCATCCTAGGCTGGGTCGCCGGAGCGCTCGGCGTCGTCGCGTTGACGGCAGGCCGCTCCGGCATCGTGAACGACTTTAGCCCGCGCTACTATCTATTCGCGCTGCTGCCGCTGGCCCTAGCGGCTGCCGGGTGGATCGCGTTCATCTCGGACGTCATGCGGCGCGCTCCCCGCTCGGCAACTTCCCATCGCCTGCTTGCTGCCGCCCATCGCCTGTATCTCCCGCTGGCCCTGGTCGGCGGCATCGCCCTCGCGCCGGCCGCGGTCGGCGACTTCCAGCTCTTCGATCTGAGCTGGCAGAAGAGCCGCTACGACGCCATGATCGGCGTCATCCGCGCACGTCTGCAAGCCGGCGATGGGGTGGTGCTGGTCAACAGCGACCAGTTTCCCCTGCTGGAGTACTACGGGCCGCTCGAAGCACCGGTATGGATTGTCGGCAACGATGCCCTCAGCGGCGACCCGTCCGGCGTGGAGGCGGAGCTAACGCGCTTCGCCGACGGCAAATCGCGCGTGTGGCTGGTGAACTACGGCTGGGCGATGGCCTTGCAACCGCCCTCGGTTGTCGAGCAGGCGCTCAACCGGCGCGGCGTGCGCCTCTATGCACAGGGGTTTCAAGATGTTGCGCTGGCGCTGTATGACCTGCGCTTCACCGCCGGGGACGCGCCGCCGCGCCCCGAACACGTTCGATTCGACGGACAGATCACGCTCGTGGGCGTGCGTGGGCGCGCACAGCAGTATCTGCCCGGCGACGTGATCACTCTGGATTTGATCTGGCGCGCCGAGCGGACGCCGCGCGCCGACTACACCGTGTTCATGCATCTGCGCCGTGCCGACGACGGCAGCCAGATCGCGGCCTTAGACAGCCCGCCGGTCAACGGCGCCTCACCCACCTCGCGCTGGTCACCCGGTCAGATCATCACCGACACGCGCGGCGTGCCGATTCCCGTGGACGCACCGCCGGGCGAGTATCACGTGGTGATCGGCTGGTATTTGTATCCCACCTTCGAGCGCCTGCCGATTGACGGGCAGGCCACGACCGAGCACGTCGTCGAGCGCATCACGATCCTCGCGCGCTGAGCCGCGGCGCTGCTATATTGCATCTTTGTTCACGATCATGCCGCGCATCACCTTTGCTCTGCTGGTCATGCTGGGCGCCGCTCTGTTTGCGCCGGCCGCCTCTCCCGCCGAGCCGCCTCGGCCGACGTTGCCGGAGTGGCGCTATCGTCGCCCCATCGTCGTCACCAATCCCGCTCAGGCCGACTTGCGCGACTTTCAGGTGCGTTTGGCGCTCGACGCACAGAACTTTGACTTCGACCTGGCGCGCCCCGACGGCGGCGACCTGCGCTTCGCCGATGAAGACGGCCGCCGCTACCTGCCTCACTGGGTCGAACGATACGACGCCGGCGCACGGCAGGCCCTCGTCTGGGTCAAGATTCCCTTCCTGCCGGCGGCGGGTCGGCGGACGATCTACCTTTACTATGGCAGCCCGACTGCCGAAGATCTCTCCAGCGGTCGGCGCACCTTCGAGATGTTCGACGACTTCAGCCAACCCGGCCTGGGCTATTACACCTTCGGCGCGCCGATCACCGTAATGACCCGCACAGAAGCCTGGGAGACAGAAGCGCCGCACACGCTGAGCGTGATCGAGCTCAACCGCGACGGCTATCGCTACTGGGGATACTACGGCTTGGCCGACTGCGGCGGCATCGGCCTGGCGCGCAGCAACGACCTGGTGAACTGGGTGAAGTGGCCCGCCCCGCTTTTGAACCGGGACGGCGAGCGTTGGCCGGCGGTGCAACGCGTGGGCGACCGAATCTACATGGTCTATGACCGCGATCATTGCGGCGTGAGCCACGTCGTGATGCGCGCCAGCACCGACGGCATCCACTTCGACGCGCCGTATCGCGTGATCGTGCCTCGAGAGCCGGGGGTGCGCAACCAGAACCCCGCCCTGTTCCGCGACCCGCGCGACGGCATGTTCTACTTATACTGGTTTCGTGGCGGCAGCGAGGCCGGCTTCTGGCAGATCAGGATGCGCAGCGCGTGGAACATCGAGGGGTTGGCGAATCCGGCGTCCGAGCGCGTGCTGATTGACGTGCCGTATGAGCTGGCCGCGCCCAACATGATGTTCCGAGATGGCGTGTATTTTCTCTCCACCGAGGTGAACGAGAACGCCTGGAAGACGAAGATCTATGCCGGTCCGTCGGCGGCCGGGCCGTTTACCCCTTTGCCCGACGCGCCGCAGCTCAGCGACAATCAAGCCTGCCTGTTTCAACACGTCTTCACGTCCACGTTGCACGGCTATATTTGCAAAGACACCGGCGCCGGCTGGGTGCTGAACTATCGCAGCGCCGACTTGACCGCAGGGCGCAGCGCCCGACGACAGCTCGACCCAGGGGTGTGGACGGCGCTAGGCGGCGCATGGCTACCCGTCACGGACGACGCTTTGGGCACGCACAACGTGCTTGATGCAACCGGCGAGGGCTTGCTGATGACGGCGCTGCCCGGCAGCGACTACGTCTTCGAGGCGCGCGGTCGCCTGCAAGATGGCGACAGCCGCTGGGGCCTGGCGGTGCGCGTCCAAGACGCGTTCAACCACTACCGCGTCGAAGTCGAGCACCTCGCCGACGGCCGCACAGGGTTGCGCGTCTACCGCGTGGTCAATGGAGTGCGCGAGGCCGACCTCACTGTCGCATCGCAATTCGACCTCGATCCGCTTACTTGGCTCAAGCTCAGCGTAATGGTGCGCGGGAGCGAGATCCGGGCGACGTTGAACGACCGGCACACACTTGTGGCGCAGGACGCGCAGATGCGCTTCAGCTCCGGCCGCAGCGGCCTATGGGTCGCCGGTGGCGCCCGGTTTGACGACGTGGCTTGGCGGAAGGCCGCTATGCCGGAACCCGAAGCTACACTAGTCCAGCGTGAGCAGCGCAGCAGCTCAGTCGTGAACTGGCTAGCGCGCGACGATGCTGAGTCGCGCCTCGCGGCCGGTACTCATAGTCGGCGCCCGGTTTGGCCCGCGGTAGCCTTCGTCTTAGCCGCCCTGGGCATCGCCTCACCGGAGCTTCTGCGCAGCCGACGATAATTTCCTTGTGCTTCATCGCGCCTATGGAAGAGCACAATGGAATCCCCTCCTTGCCCCGCCCCGACGTCTGCCCGCCGGAAGGCCTGTGGCCAGAGCTGGTGGTCAACGGTGTCGAGCGCATCCACAACCATGCGGTATCGCCCGATGGGCGGCGCGTCGCGTTCTATCGCGATCGCAACGCGCAGAGTGATCTGTTCACCATAGACATCGAGGCGAACGGCGCGCCCAATTGGCCGAGCCGGTTGACGTTCGAGCGAGCTTTCGTCAACTGGTGGGAAGACGAGCCACCGGTCTGGACGCCGGACAGTCGCTTCCTGATCTACGGCGCCTATGACGATGACGTGAGCAACTTGTATGTAGTGCCTGCCGACGGCGGCCAGCCGCGCCAGTTGACCGAGTTGCGCTACGACGCATGTGAGCCGGCCGTTTCCCCCGATGGGCGGCTGGTCGCTTTCAGCACCTACAAAGATGGCGCCTCGCAAATTGCCGTCGTGCCTTTGGCGGGCGGCTGGGTGAGCGGTTTGACGCACGGTAGCGACGAATGCGGCTCGCCTGTGTGGATGCCGGACGGGTCACGCATCATTTATCAAGCCTCACCGCAACGCCAGATCAAGCAGACCGACATTTATGCTGTATCGGCGCAGGGCGGCACACCGGTTCGGCTGACGCCGGGCGACGGCGCTCAATATTGGGCGCCCAGTGTATCGCCGGATGGGTCTTGTATTGCCATGTTATGTAACCGCAGTGGCAATGATGAAGTGTGGCTCATGGCCGCCGATGGTTCGCGCCTGACGCAGCTCACCCGCATCGGCCATGATGTCGAGGACTTTGCGTGGGCAACGGATGGCAGTCGTATAGTAGTTGTCAGCAACGAGTCCGGCAATGATCCCCTGTATGTGGTTAATATTAACGGCGGTGAAATTAAGAAGCTCAATCGCCCGATGGGCAACCACAGCGCGCCGCGATGGGTGGCCGGCAAGGACACTTTCGTCGTTGGGTTCGACAGTCCGACGCAACCGCCCGACCTGTATGTGTGTTGTGCGACGACCGGCGAGGGCCGCGCGTTAACCAACAGCGCGCCACCGGCGCTGAGAAAGTATTCATTCGTCATGCCTTCACACATCGAATTCACCAGCCACGATGGTTGGCTAATACCAGGCTTTCTCTTCCTGCCCTCCGAACCGACCGAGCACGCCGATCAACGGCGCGGCCGGCCCGGCATCGTCTACCCCCATGGCGGCCCGAACGCGCAATATGATCTGTCCTGGGATCCGCTGCGCCAGTACTTCGTCGCTAAAGGATATGTTATCCTTTGCCCTAATTATCGAGGCTCGACCGGTTATGGTAAACACTTTAAAGAGGGCAATCTCTTCAACTGGGGCGTAGGCGATTTGCAGGATTGCCTGGCGGCAGCGGACGTGCTGGCACGCATGCCAGGTGTTGACGCTAAGCGGTTGGCGATCTGGGGACAGAGTTATGGCGGATATTTGGCGCTGCTGGCGTTGACCAAGGATCCACACTACCGCTTCAAGTGCGGGGTGTGCTTGTATGGAGATAGCCATCTGAAAACCTCATGGGCTTTGGGCGATCACTCGGGCCGGCAGGACTTGGAGTGGCAGATGGGGTTGCCGAGCGACCACGCCCATGAGTACGAGACCGGCTCTCCGCTGAACTACGTGAAACAGATGCGCGCGCCGGTGCTGATCATCCATGGTGAGCGTGACGCGCGCGTGCATTTGAATGAGTCGGCGCAGCTCGTCGCTGCGCTCAAACGCGAAGGCAAGACATTTGAATACAAAACATATCCCGATGAGGGTCACGGTTTCGCCAATTCGGCGAACGCACTTGACGCTTTGCGGCGCGTTGAGCGCTTCCTGGATTGGCACTTGATGTGAGAGGTAGACGAAGAGATGATGAATGAGACGACTTCGGGTAACCTATTCATGAGCTTCTTCCGGCGCTTGGTCGCCATCAGCGCGGTTAGCCTGCTGACGCTCACAGCCTGCCTAGGCGGTGCATCCAGGACGCCTGAGATTAAGATCACGTCCCCCGAGCCGAACGCACAGTTGAGCGTCGGCCAGAGCATTGCCATCGTCGGCACGGCGACCGGCGATGCCATCTCGCGCGTGGATATCATCATTGACGGCACGACCTACGCGACGCTCAACGCGCCCGACAAGTCCAAAGGGGTGCCGAGCTTTCCAATCAATGTGCCGTGGACGCCGCTGTCCGCCGGCACGCACGCTATCCAACTCAAGGCCTACGGTCCACCCGACGACCGGCTGCTGACCCAGTCGGAACCGATTGTGCTGGTCGCACAAGCCGCTGGGATGCCCGAGCCTACCCTAGCCCCTGAGCCGACT
The DNA here is from genome assembly GCA_025056965.1 of Thermoflexales bacterium. Lineage (GTDB taxonomy): Bacteria > Chloroflexota > Anaerolineae > J036 > Brachytrichaceae > JAAFGM01. The sequence goes on from JANWVF010000051.1 coordinate 9,535, forward strand.
CAGCCGGCGCCAGTGCCGACCCAGCCGCTGCCCCAACCTACAGCAGCACCGGCGCAGCCGCAGCCGACGACCGCCCCCAGCACCACGACCGGCCAACAGCCCGCGCCGGGTGCGGGCGACGCCAACGCGCCCAGCTTGACGGTCACCAACGAATTCGTCAACGTGCGCACCGGCCCAGACGTGGCCTACACCAAGATCGGTGAGCTGAAGCAAGGACAGG
>JANWVF010000109.1 GCA_025056965.1 Thermoflexales bacterium
AGAATGCCTTCATCGAAGTCGAAACGTTCGCCTTCAAGCGCGGCTATGTGCGCGGATCGCAGGTGCGCAAGCCGGATTTTGCCGATTCTCGTGTGAAGGTCGAAGATGCGCCTTTGCCCTTCGGCATTTGTGCCTGGAACTACGGGCTGCATGATCCGTTCGATCGCAACCTATTTGCCGGAAGTGGCAAGACCGGCTGGGTGCTGATCACGCACCGCGTCGTGAACGGCGAGGGCTACAACTACGAGGACTGGTCGCGCAACGGCTATGGGGTGATCGCCCGGTTAAACAACGACTACGGCGGCAGCGGCACCATCCCTACGCCGGAGCATTACGATGCCTTCGCCGACCAGTGCCGGCGCTGGGTGCTGAACTCGCGCGGCAACCTGATCTGGGTGATCGGCAACGAGATGAACAACCCGCGCGAGTGGCCGAATCAGGATCCTTGGAACCCTGGCAACAACCCAGCCGACGCTATCACGCCGGAGCGTTACGCGGCTTGCTTCAACAAGGTGCGCGCGGCGATCAAGAGCGTACAACCGAGGGCGATCGTCGTGCCCGGCGCGATAGATCCGTTCCAAGGACCGCGCCAGAGCTGCCTCGAGTACTTCGAGCGGATGCTGGCCGCGATCACCGACCTCGATGGGATTGCCCTACACTGCTACACACACGGCTACACGCCCGACTTAGTCACGTCGCTTGAGCGGTTCGCGCATGATCCGCTGCGCTGGCAGTATTACCACTTCCGCTCGTATACGACGCTGCTGGATGTGATCCCGCCGCAACATCGCCTTAAGCCGGTCTACATTACTGAGACCGATCCGCACGGCCCTCAGCCGTGGAGCGGTGGCGAGAACGGCTGGGTGCAGGCCGCCTATGCGGAGATTGCGCGATACAACAATCAGCCCCATGCGCAGCAGATTCAATGTCTGATACTATATCGTTGGTCGCGCGATGACATCTATAGCATCGTGGACAAGCCCGGTGTGCAGAATGATATTCGTGCGACAATTAGGACAACTGACTATCGGTGGAGGGGTTAACCGTGAGCACAAACAAGAAAGCTAGTTTTGAATCGGCAAACGACGAGGCCGCAAAGTCGCCATCGGTACCGCCCGAGTCGGGAGTCAACCCGGCGATAGACGAGCTGCGCGCATTGGTGCTGCCCTCGACCAGCTTGGCAGCGATGGGCTTCGAGACAGCAGCGACGCCCAAGGATCTGCTCAGTGGCCAGACGCTCGGCGATGCGCTGAAGTCGTTCATTCGGCAGCTCACCGATTCGCTCGGCCAGATGGCCGATAATCTGAGCAGCCTGGAGGTGCGCACCTTCGCCAGCAACGACTTGCATCAAGTGCGCTACGACTTTGCCACGCGCGAGTTCAACGGGCCGGTGAGGCTGCGCGCGCTCACCCGCATCAACCTGGACGGCGACATGCAGGTCGTCGTGCCGGAGAAGGACGACCAACTGGACGAGATGCTGTGGGCTGCGCACGTGTCCATGGTGAAAGAGGCACAGGCGACGCGCGCCCAGTTCATCGGCTCGATGACCGAGATGGCAATGCGGCTGATCGGGCTGTTCAGTCGGCCGTAGCACGACGTAGCACAAGGTAAGGTATGGATGCCGTCCAAGCGCTGCTCGGCGCATGGACGACCACGGCGTCGGAGGGTGCGCCGGTCTGGCGCCGCGAGTTGTCGTCGGATCAGCACGCGCGGCACACTGCGATTGATGGGCCGGAGCCGAGCCCGGCATCCATCGAGCGGGTCATCGAGCGCCTGAGCCGATTCGCCGACGGCTGGTCGCCGACGGGGTATTCGCGCGCCAAGTCACTTGGCGCACCGGCGAGAACGCCTGAAGACGCGCTGGCCAACGCCCTGGACGACATCGCTGCGGCGCAAGCTAAGCGCCTGAGTGATCCGCTGCAGACCGTGCAGGAAGAAGTTGTCGAGTTCTTCCGACGCATGCATGACCTCATGGCGCACTATGCGGTGATCGAAACCGTGTCCAATGGTGCGGTCGTCGCGCGCACCATGGTCAGTTGGACGGGGGATTTCAAATCGCTTTGGCGCACGGGATTGACGGCGGAGGAGATTCGCCTGCACAAGCGCAACGTGAGGGCTGCACTGGCACGGCGCGCTATGCTCATCCGGCTGATGAGCGTGATCGGCGCGAGCGCGGCGAAGATCGCCTTGCGACTAATGACGCCCGGCGCGCAGCTCCTCGTCCTGCCGGCTTTGTGGCAGTTCGTCCGTGAGGTGCTCAAGGAGGCGCGCCGGGAAGAAACGCCCCTCAGTTGAAGTGCGGCAGCAGGCCGGTGGCTTCGTGTGCGGCGATGAGATCATCCACCAGCGCGCGGATCTGATTCAGGTCTAGCTCGGCGGCAGTGTGCGGATCGAGATAGGCCGCTTGGTAAATGTAATCCCGCTTGCCGGTGAGCGCCGCCTCGACGGTCAGCTCCTGCACGTTGATATTGGTGCGCATGAGGGCGGCGAGCTGGGGTGGCAACTTGCCGATCTTGGTCGGTTGCAAGCCGTTCTTATCCACCAGCACCGGCACCTCGACGCAGCAGCCCTGCGGCAGGTTGTCAATGAGGCCATCGTTAGGCACGTTGCCGTAGATCACGCGCGGCTGACCGGTTTCCATGCTGTGGATGATGAGTGAGCCGTATTCGTGGCTGCGGCGCACCTCGATGTCTTCGCCGGATTCCAAGCGGGCGCGCATCTCCTGCCAGCCGGCGATCTGCGCCTCGCAGCGGCGAATGTATTCGTCGAGCGGGATGTTGAAGCGGTCAATCAGATCAGGCCGGTCGCGCTTGATGAACCATGGCACGTACTCACTAAAGTGCTCGCTGGACTCAGTGACGAAGTAGCCGAAATGCTTGAACACTTCGTAACGCACTAAGTTCCAAGTGGGTTGCTTACCCTCTTCCAGCACCTTGCGGATGCGCGGGTAAAGGTCCTCACCGTTGCGCTCGAACTTCAGGTAGAAGGCCATGTGATTGATGCCGGCGCACAGGTAGTTGATTTCCTCGATCGGCACGCCGATGTCCCAGGCCAGCTGTTCGGCCGTGCCCTGCACGCTGTGGCACAAGCCGACCGTGCGAATCTTTGTTGCCCGGCTGATCGCCCAGCAGTTCATCGCCATCGGGTTGACGTATTGCAGGAAGGTCACGTGTGGGCACAGCGATTCCATCTCGCGGCAGATATCGAGGAAGACCGGAATCGTGCGCAGTGCGCGCATGATGCCGCCGACGCCAAGCGTATCGGCGATGGTCTGGCGCAGGCCGTATTTCTTGGGCACCTCGAAGTCAATCACCGTGCTCGGCTTGTAGCCGCCGATCTGGAACATGCTGATGGCGTAGTCCGCGCCATCGAGGGCGCAGCGCCGATCCTGAGTGGCTTCGATCTTCGGCTTCGCGCCAAGCTTGGCGGCCACTTTGTGGGCCACGATTTCTGAGGTGCGCAGACGATCAGGGTCAATATCGAACAAGCTGATGTGAGCGTCGGCCAGTTCAGGGAAGCTGAGGATATCGCCGAGCAGGTTCTTCGCGAACACGGTGCTGCCGGCGCCGATGAAGGTGATCTTTGGCATACTCAGGTGAACTCGATTTGCGTTTTGACGTTTCGGAATCGTCTAGGCTTCAATGCTAAACTGAAAGTCGCAAAACGTAAACGCCCATCCTGATCCAAACTTCTTCCCGGCTCGATCACGCCTCTAGACCTTCAGACCGGTTAGCACAACGCCAGACACGAAGTAACGCTGTGCAGCAGCGAATAAGACCAGCACTGGAATGGTCATGATCGCAGCGCCAGCCATTAACAAATGGTCGCGCGGATCGGTAGTCTCTAATGCCATGTGTTGGAAGGTGCGCAAGCCTACAGCTGCAGTGTAACGTGCCATAGTGTTAAGGTATATAAATGGTCCAAAGAAGTCATTCCAATCTGTTAAAAATTGCAAGATTGCAACAGTGGTCAAAGCCGGCTTCATAAGTGGCACGAGTACGCTCCACAAGATGCGAAATGGGCCAGCACCGTCTATCGTGGCAGCCTCATCTAGATCCCTAGGGATGCTCATGATAAACTGACGAAGTAGAAAAATCATGAATGCGCCACCACCCAGCCACGCGCCTATCGTTAATGGCACATACGTGTCTATCAGCTTTAGATTAAAAAACAATAGATACTGAGGAATGATCGTGACGATCGCTGGGATCATCATTGTGCTAAGCAAAAGCACAAACCAGACGTTCTTGCCGAAGAAATTGAAGCGTGCAAAAGCATAAGCAGTCATCGTAGCAGTAAAAATCGTGCCTGGGATGTTGATGAGCACGATAGTAAAACTATTGATCATCCAGCGGGCAAAGGGCACTAGTCGAAGGACATCCGCATAGTTAGACCATTGGGGGACCTCTGGCCAAAGGCGCGGGGTATAAGATCGCAATTCCTGCCAGGTCTGCAGCGAGCTAGACAGAGTCCAGAAAAGCGGGAAGGCAAAGAAAAGACCGAATATCGTGAGCAGGACGTAGGTAATAAGCTTCTTAGCACGATGAGATCGCTTTGCGCGTAGCGAGGCATAGCCCGCCGAAAGGGTTGACACGGACGGTTGAGTTGAGGCCATAGTCATTGGCTACTGGTGCTATTCACCGTAGTAAAAGACAAGCCGCTTGGACAAGCGTATCTGTATCAAGGTCAGAATAACGATGATGACTGCAAGCACCCAGGCTAGGGCTGCGCCATACCCCATATTGAAGTAATCGAAGGCATGTTTCCAGATGTGTAAAGCAAAGAACCAGGTGGCAAATCCCGGCCCACCTTCAGTAGCGACGAATGCAGCTGCAAAAGTCTGCATAGCACCAATAATCCCGAGCACCGTGTTGAAGAAAATCGTGGGTGTGAGCATAGGTATTGTGACGTGGCGCGTTGACTGCCATGAATTGGCGCCATCAATGGCAGCCGCATCGTAGAGCTCTTGAGGTACGTTCTGTAGACCGGCTAGGAAAATGATCATTTGAGTGCCGCCAATTGCTCCCCATAAGCGCAGTAATACGAGCGAAGGGATTGCCCACTGGCTGTCGGAGAACCAGCCTGGTGGACGTTCCATGCCCATCCCCCGCAGTGCTTGATTGACAATGCCGAAGTCACTGTTTAGCAACCATTTGAATAGCAGGACGGAAGCGACTAAAGGCACTAGAGAAGGCATGAAGAACAATGTGCGATAGATTGTGACACCGCGTAGCTTGGAGTTGAGCAGAATGGCCAGAAACATTGAACCGACCACGCTCAGCGGCACACTTAACAGTGTGTAATAGGCCGTGCGGCCTAGCGACGGCCAGAACAGGTCATCGCCGGTAAACATGTGCACATAGTTTCTAAGGCCGATGAATTCAGGGGGGCTCAACACGTCATATTTTGTGAAACTCAGATAGAAAGAGTAAAGACTAGGCCCAATGAACAATCCAAAGAAACCCAGGAGCCAGGGCAGCATAAAAAGATAGCCATATAGATTCTGTCGGTAACGTGTTGCTGAAGACCTTCTTCTCGGTCTTGTCTCTTTTGCCGAAGCTATGTTTGTCATTCACGCTCCTCCCGGAGCGCGCATTTCGTGTGTGGACATACCGCCACACACGAAATGCGCGAGGCTTACGAGAGCACGACCACGTAGAGTAGTTGCTAGCTATGCTGGTTCCATGTCCAAGACCTTTTGAATGTTGTTATGCAGGTCCTGCAAACCCTGTTCAAAGGGAATGTTCTCATTGGGATCCATCATCCGAGTGGCCCACTGCTGACAAGCGTCCGTATATTCTCGGCCGCGTGAGTTGGCTGGCGCATGCGCAGGAATACCGTTCTCTAGGTTGGGGACAAACCACTTGTGAACCGGATCTCGATTGATCAGCTCTTGCAACACGTCTGGTCTTACGAATGCACCTTGGCCGGCAACTAGGTTGAATCCCATTGTGCCCTCGAAGCTCGTGATGTGCTTGAGAAATTGAAATGCCTCTTGCGGATGCTTACAGCCCTTGAGGATGTTCCAGGTGCCACCGCGGATCTGAGATGGTGGCCTGCCATCTGTGCGCATTGGCAGGAGGCCCTGGGTTGCCTCGGCAACCGATGGGTCCTTGATGTCGCGCTTAAAGTTACGTACGTTGAGAGAGCCACCCCAGTACATGGACAATTTACCCTCGAGGAGGGCAGAGGCCATGTTCTGCATATCCGCCGGTCGCGGCAGAATCTTTTCCTCTACGGCTAGCCGGTATGCCCAGCGCAGTGCTTCCTGCGCGTTCTTATCATCCATCAACAAGCACTTCTTGCCCTCTGCGTCAATGAGATCACCATTGAATGCGCGAGTGAGCGTAACCAGGTGACCTTCGGTATAGAGAATCCCTAAACCAAAGCGTTCATCCTTTTTGTAAAGCTGGCGCGCCCATTCAGCGTAGGTATCCATGGACGTGTCGTAGGATACCGGATCAGGTGGTGTGATGCCCGCCTCCTTCAGGTGCAGCGCGTTGATGACGATAGTATCTTGTCCTGCCCATCCCCAGCTTGGTAATCCGTACAGCTGACCCTTGTAATACTGCAAACGTATGAACTGATCGAACCATTGCTTAAGATCCGTCTTATCAGCAGCCACTAGATCATCCAGAGGTCTGATGATGTTCTTGTCAATTGCTCGCCAGAAATGGAAGTGTGATGGATCGAACGCGATTATGTCGCCCAAATCTCCAGCGGCAAACTGGGCATACATCTTCCCATAGTTGTCCTGCTGGCTAGCTCCTGTAAGTGGACGAAATTCGATCTCAATGTTTGGATACAGTGCCTTAAAAGTCTTGATGCGCTCTTCGTTCCATCCTGTGCCGGGGGCACGGAATGTATCCCACTTTAGCAGCACCTTCTCACCTGTGGCAGTGGTAGGCTCAGAGGCGGTCGACGGCTCTGATGCTAATGACTGTTGGCTTGTGCTGGGAGTCGGCGGCGCAGTCGGAGCAGCACATGCAGCTAGTATGCTGGCGGCTAGGCTGCCACCTGCTATCTGGAGAAATTGGCGGCGCGAGGTTCTCTTCGACATGGAATTTATCCTCCTAGCAGAAAAGGTTTTTCGGATCGGCCACCATGCTTCGATTAGGGGACTTTGCTGATGGCAAGCGAAAGATATGATTCCATCGTCAAATTGTCAAATGATCAGCAGCCTAGCAGCCTAGAGCTTAGTAGTCGTCGGGACTTATGCGTCTATGCAAGCTGAATAACTTTAGCGGCGAGTGACGATGCATCGTCCCATGCACGACATCTTTCGACAGGCCTTTGTGCTGCTGCCGTTTGATGGCATTCGGCGCTGCCTCCATGCGGCGGTGATCGCCCTGAAAGCTGCTGGCCTACCTGGCATGCCTGCTCGAGCTACTCGCTGAGTTTATCCAGAGCGTTTGGCTCTCGGTGTGGCCATCAACTGAACATGCTGCCAGCTGCCGAGCGCTGTGGAGCGCCGGGCGCGACGCGACCGAGCGGTTCGCCAAGTCCATGGCCGGATGCCGTTGGCCGGAGGCTTGACGAGACGTCGAAGAGATGATTGGACGAAAGTAGTCCAAATATGCTTCAAAAGCGCGCTTGCCTGTTGAGACGCGGGTCACACCAATCTCCCGGTCTCCCAGGGCTCGGCGCGCGTCAGGAAGTCCACGGCGAAGCGTTGCGCGTAAGCATTGAGCAGGGCTTGCACGCGCCCGGCGTCGGGTGAGGTCAGGATCAGGCCGGCATGGTAGCGCTTCTTCAGCCGCCAGACTACCTCGGGGTCGTCGTAGCCGGACAGGTCAGGGTACTCCTGGCGTGCCAAGCAGATGAGGATGCCGCCGTGGTCGCGGCGGGCGGCAGGTGGCGCATAGCCATCGCCGCAGAAGCGGGCGACCTCGATGCGCGCCCACTCGGCCCACAGGTTGACTCCGGTGGCATACTCGATCATGTCGGCGATGTTCGCGCCGCCGACGCGCGCCCCGGCTTCGAGGAAGAGCCAGCGACCGTCGTCGAGCGTGCGGAGGTACTCGGCGTGCACGGCGCCGCTGAAGCCGGGTGGCGCGAGTGCGGCGATCACGCGCGCGTTGAGCGCGGTCAGAGTCTGCGCGTCTTCATCTTCCGGAGGCAGAGTGCGGGTGGTGAACACGCCGCCGCCATGCGATACGCTGAGCGGAGGCCGGCCGTAGGCGCAGGCGACGCTGAACACGATCTGGCCTTGCCAAACCAGAGCGTCCACGTGGAACACGTCGCTGGGCACGAAACGCTCCAGCAAGCGACGTGACTGCTCATCGCCGAGCCGGTCGAGCCAACGCCAGACTTGCTCGGCGTCGTCGCAGCGTTTGATGCCCATCGCGCCGGCCTCGTGGCGCGGCTTGAGCAACCACGGCGGCGGCACGCGCGCCATCCAATCGCGCAGACGGTCGTAGTTGAACACAGGCGTGAACTCCGGTGTGGGGATGGCGGCTGCTTGCGCCCGCACGCGCATGGCCAGCTTGTCGTTGAACGGCTGAGCTTCCGAGGCGGTCATGCCGGGCATAACGAAGTGTTCGCGCAGCGCGCCGGCCGTCTGCACCTCGTATTCGTCCAGCGGGATGATCAGGTCGAACTGAAGGCCGCGCGCCATGTAGCTGGCGGCGTTGATGACGTGCTGGCGGTTCGCCAGGCTGTGCATGTAGTGGATGCCCTCGAGCGATTCGTAGGGCCATTCATCGCCGCGCCAACGTTCTTCGGTCAGCAAAAACACGCGACAGCCCAAGTTCTTGAGCTCTCGAATCAGGCGCTGGCCCTTGACGGCGCTGCTGAGGCACAGGACGGTGATCGGTTTAGCCATGTCGGCACGCTCGATTCTGGGGTTAAGCGAGTCCACGGCATGATATTCTCTAGCCTACGCTGCGGACGACTGCAGTGCGCAATTCTATGCGCAAACCCTCGATCGAGCGAAGGAGCCTGTTCCGAGACTTCCGAAGGTTAGCCATTAGCTTTGGGTGGTTTTTCGTCGCCGAACTCATCATCCTAGCCATGCTGACCCTCGCTGCGCCGGGGATGGCCTGGGCCTCACCGTCCCTTGGTCTCATCCTGCGCGGCTTGGTCGTGGCTCTGGTCATTGCCGGGGCTAATTTCGCCCTTCTGCCGGCCCTGCTGTGGCTACGCGCGCCGCTCATCGTCCTAACCGTCGTAGTGGCTACGCTGGTCGTCAATGCGCTGCTGCTCATGGTAGCGGTGGAGCTGGTGCTGGATGCGCATGTTGCGCTGTCGCCGGCCGAGCTTCTGCCCAGCGCGCTCTTCTTGTCGCTGGCCAACGCGATTGCCAACGGCCTGATCGCGCTGGACGATGACTACACCTATCTGCAATTCGTGATCCAGACCGTGCGCGGCACCAGCGCGCACTTCGATCGCCCGAAAGACCCCTCACGGCGCGGGATGGTGTTGCTGGAAATTGACGGGCTCTCATACGAGCGCATCCAGTCAGCAGTCGAGCGCGGGCTGATGCCGGCGACCCGCGACCTGCTCAAGGCCGGCCATTGCTTGATGCAGTTCGACTGTGGCCTGCCCTCGCAAACCTCGGCATCGCAAGCCGGCATCATGTACGGCGACAACGAGGACATCCCGGCCTTTCGCTGGTACGACAAGCGGCGGCGTCGGCTGCGGGTGTCGAACAACCCGGATGACGCGCACTTCATCAACCTGCGCCATAGCAACGGGCGCGGCCTGCTGCGCCACGGCGCTTCGATCAACAACCTGATCAACGGCGACGCGGCGCGTTCGCTGCTCACGCTGAGCACCATTCCGCGCAACAGCAAGCTACAGACCGAACGCGCGCTGGATGTGCTCGCTGCGTTCTGGTTCAACCCCTACACCTTCGGGCGCACGCTGGCGCTATGCGTTGTAGACCTGTGCATCGAGATCTACCAGGCGCTGCGCCAGCGGGCACGAAACGTTCGTCCGCGGCTCGACCGTCGTTTCCCCAGCCCATATACCGGCCTGCGGGTGATCACCAACGTGCTCCTGCGCGACCTGGCCGTATATGCCACGATGCAAGAGATCATTCGCGGCGCGCCGGTGATCTACATGTCGTTCTTGGGCTACGACGAGGTGGCGCATCACGCCGGCCCGGACTCGCCCGACGCGATGAACACGCTCAAGGGGTTCGACCGTCAAATCCGCCACATCCAACAGACGATCCGTTACCTCGCCCCGTTCGACTACGACCTGGTGATCCTGTCCGACCACGGCCAGTCCTGGGGCGCGACCTTTCGGCAGCGCTACGGCAAGACGCTGCGCAAGCTGATTGACGACCTGACGCGCGCGGAGGTGCACGTGGGCGAGGAGAGGGCATCCGAGGCCGGACATTCCTTCGTGCAGGCACTGATCGCCGAGCTGAACGCGACCAGCCAGCAGCTCAAATCGCAAGAGGGCCGCCGCATTCGGCGCGCGGCGATGCGCGCCACGGCGCGCACGCTCGAAGGCATCGAGAAGCGTCGGCAGCCATCCGGCATTCAGGGTGGCGACGACATTATCGTCTGCGCGTCGGGCAACCTGGCGCACATCTACTTCAATTCGGTCGGCATGCATCGCGTCTCGTTGCAGGCCATCGAAGCAGAGCACCCCGGCTTAGTGGACGCGCTCATCCGGCACGAGGGGATCGGCTTCGTCGTCGTGGCCAATGACGAAGGGCACGTGCTGGCACTGGGCAAGCGCGGCGCGCGCGACCTGAGCACCGGCGCGGTGACCGGTGAGGATCCCCTGGAGCCCTTCGCAGATGGGGACGTGCATCGGCGCGCTGAGCAGTTACTGCGCCTGGCACAGTTCGAGAGTTCCGGCGACCTGATCTTGAACAGCGCGCTCTATCCCGATGGCAGCGTAGCCGCCTTCGAGGAGTTGATCGGCTCACACGGCGGCTTGGGCGGCCAACAGACCCATGCTTTCATCCTGCACCCATGCGTCGGGCGCACCGACGGCAATCCCATCAACAACTCGGCCGATGTGTATGTGTTGTTGGAGGCTTGGAAACACCGCGCCGAATGACCCTCATCCGATGTGCCGAAATCGGCGCTTACTCAGCCGCGCCGGTCGCCCGCGGACCGGCCTTCTGCTCCCATAGGCGAACCAGATCCCAGAACTCGCTCTCGAACTGGCTCTTGCCTTCTTCGCTGGGCAGCGCCTGAAATAACCCGCGATAGGCCAAATAGAAAGCCGCAGCGACCGCGACGAATGAGACCAGCGTGAAGGTGACCCGCGTGATCGCGTTCACCTCGGCTACCTGGCTGTTGAACGTCTCCGTGCCAAACGGCGCGGTCACGATGTTGAGGTTGAGCAGGAAGTTGGTGATGCCGAGCGCAGCGTTTGCCACGCCGACGAGCACCGTCGCGGCGACCAAGCCGCCCTTTACTTCCGGCCGAGCGAAAAGCACGCGAAGCGCGCGCGCTTTCTCCGCTGTATCCGGTTGCACAACCTGCGCGATGAAGAATTGGAACATCGGCTTGCCGACGATGAGCGAGCCGAAGAACAAGACCACGGCGACGATCAGGCCGGCCGTGTCCTTCAGCGCGTAACGCCAGCCGTCCACAAACCAGAAGGCTAGGATGCCGTTCATGATCGCGGTGAGCGCGACGTAGGTAGTGATGGCGTTGAAGCGCCGACTGATGAGGAACGTGTCGGCCAGCACGTAAGTCACCGGCACCAGCGCAGCGATCACGTAGGCCACTGGCGCGCCGAGCGGCCGAGTCAGGTTGTTCAGGATGAGGATGGGGATGACTGCCCCCATCACAATGTCGAGCAGCAGCTTCGTCCAGCCTTTCATGAGCGCCGATTATGCCCGGACATGCGCTCATCTGCCGCTCACGCGCGCGCATATACTGCCAATGTGTCTCGCACCGCACGAATCGCGCTCCCGACGATCGTTGCCCTCGCGTTGGCCGCCCTTGCCATCTTCAACCTGATGCAAGCCGACCGGGGCGTGATACGCCAAACCCAAGATATAGACGGCACGCCGATGACGCTCTTCCTGCCTGCCGGGCTAGAAGCAGAGCGGCCCTCTGCGAGACTGCCCGCCGCGCTGGTCGTGCATGGCTTCAGCGGCAATCGCCAGCTCATGTACGGTTTCGGCTACACCTTGGCGAAGAATGGCTACGTCGCGGCGCTGATTGACTTCGCCGGCCATGGCGGCAGCCTAGATCGTTTGCCCGATTCGTTCGCCGGGGACGCGCAATATCGCAAGCTTGCCGCGAACATCCAGGCGGCCTTGGCGCACCTGCGCAGCCGGCCTTTCGTTGACCCTGAGCGCGTGGCGATCCTAGGCCACTCGATGGGCGCGAGCGCCGTGGCGCGCTACGGCAGCACGCATGATGATGTGCCGGTCACCATCGCGCTCTCGCTCGGCAATTTCGGCCGCCAGTTGCCCGCCGATCCTGCCCGCCCGCGTAACTTCCTAATCTTGGTCGGCGCCAACGAGTTTGCCGGCTTCATCCAAGGCAGCACCGCCGGACTAACCTCAGCCTACCCCGATGGTGTGGCCGGCGTGACCTACGGTCACTTCGCGGACGGCACGGCGCGCCGGCTGGTCTATGTGCCCGGCGTCGAGCACATCAGCATTCTCTTCAGCCATGCGGCCTATCACGAGGTAGTGCGCTGGCTCGATCAGGCGTTCGCCTTCGGCGCGCCGGATCGCCCGATCGAGGCCGACGCGCGCATCGGGTGGGTGCTGTTGCTCTACTTGGCCGCGGTGATCGGCTTTTACCCACTGGCCGCGATGTTGTTGAACGGCGCAGCGGGCGACGTTCAGCGCCGTCCTGCGCCGGCCGGATTCGCCGTCCTCATCTCGATCGTCGCGGCGATCGCGGCGCCGGTGCTGCTTTGGCTGGGCCTCATCCCATACAAATGGATGCCGCTCACCGTGGGCAACTATGTCGGCATCTACTTTCTGATCTATGGGCTGATCGTCGGCGGGGCGTATCTCGCCCGGCAGCGGCGGCGCGCGACGCTGGCCGCCTCTGAGCCGGCTGAAGCAGCCACGTCGGCGTCGCTCGGCATCATCGGCGCCCCGTCGTCGGCCGGCGGCGCGCTGCGCCTGGTCTTCGCGCCCCTTGCCCTCACGGTCTACGCGCTGGTCACGTTCGGGCTGACCGCGCATTTGACCTGGAGCAACTTCGCGCTGGTCGGCGATCGCGCCTGGGTCGCCGGAGTGTTGTTCGCCTGTTGCTTCGTTTTCTTCTCGGCCGACGAGTGGATGGTGAGCCGGCCATCGCGCCGCGCCCGTGCCGGGCTCTACGCGCTGACCAAGCTCATCGTCATCGTCAGCTTGGTTGCCTCGGTCGGCGTCTTCGGCGCACCTGGGTTCTTGCTCTTGCTCGTCCCTGTGATCGCCGTGCTGTTCCTGTGGCACGGCATCTATTCGCACTGGTTGTTCGGCATGACGCGCCGGCCGTGGATCGCCGCTGCGCTCAACGCGGCCGTGTTTGCATGGGTGATCGCAGCGACTTTCGCCATCGTGCAATACTGATGACCTAAGCGAGCGGTTGATCGGCGTTACGGCCCAAGCTCCGACACGAGCTCGCGCAGGATGCCGACCACCCGCCGTATTTGATCCGGCAGCTGCCCGCCCTCTAAGATTTGCGAGGCCGGGTTCGCTCGTTCGACGCCCGAGCCGCTTTATTTGCCTCTCATCTCCGTTCGCTAGCATTGCTGCGTGCGCCCGCGGCTGGTGGATTGGACGTTATTCGTGCTGGCAGGGCTCGTCGCGGCCAGCGGCTTCGGCGCGTGGCTGTTGCTGGATGCGCAAGCTGCGCCGGTTATTGCGATCCACGCTGCCGCCGGGCTGGCCATCCTCGTCCCGCTGGCTTGGAAGTTCCGGCGTGTGCGGCCGCGGATCACGCGCGCGAGCGCCTGGGATTGGAGGACGCCGCTCTCCCTCTTCACGGCTATTGCGGCGATCGGCTCGGTTGCCACGGGCGTGTTTTGGACGCACGCGCAGGCGCCGACCGGCTACCCGAACGGGATGCACCTCCACATCGTCTTCGGCATCGCGCTCATCGTATCCATCGTCTTACACGTGACCCTGCGCTTCAAGCTGCCGTCCCGGCGCGACCTGCAAGGCCGCCGTGATGCGCTGCGTTGGCTAGGTATGTTGGGTTTCGGCGCGCTGCTGCTGCCGGCGCAGCACGTCGCCAACCACGCGCTCAACCTGCCAGGCGCGCAGCGCCGCTTCACCGGCTCGCGTGGCGCCGGCGACGATACCGGGCCGGCGATGCCGATCACCAACTGGATGTTCGACCGCCCCGCGCCGATTGACGTGACGACGTGGCGATTGACGGTGCGCGGCGCAGTGGAACGCCCGCTCACGCTGACGATAGACGACCTGCAACGCGATGACTGGACGACGACCCTGCGCGCTACGCTCGACTGCACCGGTGGTTGGCACAGCACGCAGGATTGGCGCGGCGTGCGCGTGGGCAATCTGCTCGACCGCGCCGGCGTGAGGCCTGCGGCGCGCTTCGTCAGCTTCGTCTCGGTCACCGGCTATCGCTGGAGTCTGCCGTTGGACGAGGCGCGCGAGGCGCTGTTGGCGACGCATTACGAGGACGTGCCATTGGAGCATTGGCACGGTGCGCCGCTGCGGCTGGTGGCACCCGGCCGACGCGGCTTCATGTGGGTGAAATGGGTGGGCGAGGTCGTCGTGTTGGCCGAGCCGGATCCCGGCCAATGGATTGCGATCTTCACCAGCGGGCTAAGCGGATGAACGAGCCGATGCCCGATGATCCGGCCGCCATTATCCTGAGGCTGCTCCGGGCGCGCGGGGCCGGCAAGACGATCTGCCCGTCTGAGGCGGCGCGCGCGTATGCGCCGGATGATTGGCGGCAGCACATGCCCGCCGTGCGCCGCGCCGCGTTCGACTTGGCCGACGCCGGTCAAATCGTCATCCTGCAGCGCGGCAAAGTCGTAGATGGCCGATCGGCCAAAGGTCCAATTCGCCTGGCGTTGCGCGAGCCCGAGCCCGCTGGATCATTGTGACGCTGGCAGCACAATCCCGAATGTGCTGCCGCTGCCCGGCGCGCTCTCGACGAAAGCATCGCCGCCGTGGGCCTGGGCGATGCTCTTGACGATGGCCAGGCCGAGGCCGCTGCCGTCGGCGCGGTGGTTCTTGCCACGGTAAAAGCGCTCGAAGATGTGCGCCTGATCCTCGGGTGAGACGCCGATGCCGTTGTCGCGCACCATCAGGCGCACGGCGTCGCCCTCGCTTGACGCGCTCACTTCCACGCGCCCGCCGGCCGGCGTGAACTTCAGCGCATTCTCGATTAGGTTCGATAGGGCGATCTCGACGCGCGCCCGGTCGCAGCGCACGCCGAGCGACGCGGGGTGAACGACGAGCTGGATACCTTTCTGTTCGGCGGCCTGCTCGAACGGTCGCGCCGCCGACGTTAGCAGCTCCGCGACGTCGTGCTCGGCGAGTTCGAGTTGGGCGATGCCGGCCTCGAGTCGAGAGAGATCGAGCAGGTTGCGCGTGATCCATTCCAGGCGGTCGAGCTGGGCGGCGTTCTGCGCCAAGAACTCCGCTCGCGTCGCCGGATCATCACCGGCAGGACCTTGCAGCAGCTCGGTGGCCATCTTCAGCGCGGTGATCGGCGTGCGCAGCTCGTGCGAGGCGTCGGCGATGAAGCGCCGCAGCGCATCGCGCTCTGCCGCGAGCGCCTGAAAGCTGGACTCCAGTTTGGCGGCCATGTCGTTGAAGCGACCGGCGAGCTGCTCGATCTCGTCGCCCGGCCGACCGGCGGCGCGCAGCGGCGCGCGCGCCGAGAGGTCTCCTTGTGCCATGCGCGCGGCAGCGTTCGCCAGCGCGAGCAGTGGCGCCGACAAGCCCCGGCTAACCCACAAGCCAACCAACACGGCCAGGAGCGTCGCGCCCCCCGCGGCCAACATGAAGGCGTGCTGCGCGGTTTGTAGCGCGGCCTGGTTGATCGCCGATGCGCTGCTGAGTTCGACGTAGCCGACAATCGTGCGGCCCAGCTCGATAGGCACGCGCACATGCGTCGCGGCAGCGGGCAGCGTCTCCTCTGCCGAAGGGGAGGGCGGGAGAGCTTGCTGGCGCGGTTCGGAGAAGACGAATCGGTCGCCGTAGGGGCCAGGCACGCGCTCGACGACCATGACCTGTGCGCTCGGCGGTGCTTCGCCTGCGCCAAGTGCCTCCATCAGGCGCGCCTCGAACTCCGGATAGGCCATGCGCCGCGCAAATACGCCCGCGATAATCCAGGTCTGCCGCGCAGCCGCGACGGCCTCTGGGCGCACCTGCGGCGCGATCCACATCAGCCGGTCTGCCGCACCGCGTGGGCCGGAGTCCACGATCAGGTTACCGGCGGCGTCTAAGATGCGCACCTGGGCGTTGCCGAGGAAGGCGGCCATGTCGGCCAGCTGTTGCAGGCGATGGCGGTCGGACACCGGCTGGATCGAGCGGGCGGCCTGGCGGGCAATGGCTTGGGCGTTCATCGTCAGCAGCTCGGCCTCGCGCTGGGCCAGGTTGCTGCGGATCAGCCCAAGCGCTAGCGCGCCGACCACGCTGACGGTCAGCGCGGCCAGCAGGGCGTAGCTCAACACCAATCGCCAGCGAATCGAAAGCGTCCGCATCTGGAATTTCGTCTGTCGCCAATGAGCGAAAAGCTCCTCGGGCCGCCGCGTGCGGCTGCGCGCCCGAGGAGCAACTTTAGGTCGAACGGAGTGCAGACATCCGCGCTATGCGTCGCGGCCGGCTATCTCCGGTTCTGGAACCTGCGGCAGCGGCAAAGGCAGATTGTCGAAGTTGAAGTCGAACGGCAACCGGAAGCCGGGAATGATCTCCAATCCTCGGCTGCCGTCACCTTCGGCGTTGGGCAGAAGGCGCTCGAAGCGGATGAATTGGCCGAGTGATACCCCCAAGTAGGCCGCGCCGGGCTTGTCGGGATTCTCGCCCAACGTCACGGTGACCTCGGTCGGCTTATCCTCGCCCTGTCGCTGCACGCTCAGCGTGAGGCGATCACCGGGTTTGCTGTTGCGCACCAGCTCGATCAGGTCTCGCGGCGATTTGATTGGCTTGTCGTTGACGGCAAGGATCACGTCGCCCTGCTTCAGGCCGGCCTTGTCGGCCGGGCTGCCGGCGGTGACGCCGTTGACCGTCACGGCTGCCCACGTCTCGGGCACCAAGTCACCCGGCGGAGTAGGGATGGGCAGATTGCGCGGCAGCCAGCCCATCGGGTCGAAGACCGGCGCGTAACGGATGCCGAGGTAGGCTGCGCCCTTCTTATCGGGGTTCTCGCCCAACGTCACCTTCAGTTTCTGCTCCGCGTCCTTGCGCGTGATGGTGAGCGTCACGGCATCCCCGGGCTTGAACTTAGCGATCAAGTCGGCCAGCGGATTCTGGGCGTCCAACCGAGTCTCGTTCACGGCGATGATGATGTCGTCGCGTTGCAGGCCGGCCCGGGCCGCAGGGCTACCGCTGATGACCTCGGTGACACGCACCTGGTCGGAGAAGCGCCGCATCTGCTCTTCCAGCCCTTTGCGCAGCTGCTCCGGGTTGAACGGCAGTTGCCTGGGCGTTTGGCCGGGCGGAGCCGGCGTCGCTTCGGATGGCGAGGGCAGGCTCTGGAACGGCGTCACGCCGAGGATTGCGCGGCCGTCGGCCTCGCCCAGGGTGACCTTAAAAGTCAACTCGCGATCGCCCCGCATGACGCGGACTTGCACTTGTTCACCTGGCTTGAACTTGGCCAGCGCATCCCGCAGCGCTTGAGCGTCGTTGACCTCGACGTCGTTCACCCTGAGGATGATGTCGCCACGCCGGAGGCCGGCCTTGGCCGCCGGACCGCCGCGCTGCACGGAGACGATCAGCACCCCCTTCTCATCCTCGGCCTGGGTCGCCGCAGCGGTTGGGGTTTGAGCCGTCGCGGTGTAAACCGTCGTCGCCAAGCCGGCCAGGGCGATGGCGAACGCGGCGATGATGCCTATCACTTTCGTCATGCGTTTCGTCATATCGCATCTCTCCTTGCATCAGTAGTCTCATGGAGGATTCTAGGCAGGAAGGTTTGCGAAACGCCGATCGGTTCGGTTAAGGTTCTGCAACATTCACGATGCTTGCTCCGGCGCAGCCGGGTGGATCGGCGCCGGCGCTCACGGCTCGAATTTGTAGCCCACGCCGCGCATCGTCACCAGCCAACGCGGCTGGGCAGGGTCGTCTTCTAGCTTCTCGCGCAGGCGACGGATGTGTACGTCTACGGTGCGGTCGTCGCCAATGCCGCCGCTATAGCCCCAGACCGCCTCGATCAGCGCGCTGCGGCTGAAAGGTCGGCGCGGATGAGTGATGAGATGCCGCAGCAGTTTGAATTCGGTCGGCGTCAGTGGGATAGTCTTGCCCTCGCGCTCGACGACTAGGCGCGCCAAGTCCACTTTGATGTTGCCGAAGATGATCTCCTGGGCATCGGCATCGTTAGGGGCTAACTCGCCGTATGTCCGGCGCAGGGCGGCGCGCACGCGCGAGATCAGCTCGCGCAGGCTGAACGGCTTTACGATGTAATCGTCGGCGCCCAGTTCCAGCCCGAGCACCTTGTCCACTTCTTCATCGCGGGCCGTGACCATCAGGATGGGTTGGCGCTTGCCCTCGGCGCGCAATTGGCGACAGACGTCGAAGCCGCTCATGCCCGGCAGCCGTGCGTCCAACAAGATCAGGTGAATGGCCTGCTTGCGGACCGCTTCGAGCGCCGCTTCGCCGGTTTCCACCACAGTGACGGCGAAGCCCTCTTGCTTCAGGGCGAACTCCAGCCCGCGCGAGATGGCGCGATCGTCCTCGACGACCAGGATGTGATGGGTTGCTTCGGCCATCGGTGAGCGTATACAAGGGCAGTATATAGAGGCACAGAATAAGAGGACGAATAGAATTTCTGTGCGCACCGTCGCGCTATAGCAGCGCATGGGCCAGGAGATTCGCCATGGATCGCATCGGTAAGCTCTTCTGTGTCCTCAGCGCCTTGCTGGCTGCTTTATCTGCTTTTGCACTGCCGCCTTCGCCCGCCGAGGCCGCTGGCCGCAAGCGCATCGTGGTCGTCCTCAGGGAGCAGCGCGTCTACGCTTACGAAGGTAACACCGTAGTCTTTGCCACGCGGGCGAACGTGCGCGGCGCCAAGCGGGGCAACTTCCGCATCCGGAGCAAGATTCCGATGGCCAAGTCCTCGGTGCTGGGATGGAAGCTGCCATATTGGATGGGGATCTACTATGTCGGCCGCATTGAGAATGGCTTTCACGGTTACTCAATTCGGTCGAACGGGGCGTTGGCGGCGAACTCGCTCGGCTGTATCGTGATGCCCACCCCTGCGGCGGCATGGCTCTATCGCTGGGCTCGCATCGGCACGCCCGTCACGATCCGCTAACGAAGCCGAGGCGCAGCGCGGCTCGGCCGTGCATCGAAGTCGGGAAGGCGCGGCGGGTTGGCTTCCATCAGGCGTTGAATTTCATGGATGGCGCGCTCGAGCTGCGCATCGCAGCCGTTCACCCAGTCTTGGGGCGTGTTGTCTATCACGATGTCCGGCTCGACGCCGTAGTTTTCGAGCCGCCAATCCACGTCGTGGAACCACAGCGCAAACTCCGGCTGGGTGGTGATCGTGCCATCGGTCAGCGTATGTTGAGGCGAGATGCCGATCACGCCACCCCAGGTACGCATGCCGATGAGCGGTCCCAGCTTTAGGGCCTTGAAGCCATGGGCGAACACGTCGCCATCGCTGCCGGTGTATTCATTAGCGATGGCGACCAGCGGGCCAAGCACCGATTCCTCGGGGTAGGGGATGGGCACTTTTGCCCAGCGCGCTACGTCGTAGCCGATGCGTCGGCGGGCCAGCTTCTCCAGGAGCAACTGAGAGACGTGCCCCCCCGCGTTGTAGCGCACATCTACGATGAGCGCGTCGCGTTCTAGCTCGGCTAAGAAGCCGCGGTGGAACTCGGCGAAGCCGCGGGGCATCATGTCGGGGATGTGCACGTAGCCGGCGCGTCCGTCGGTCGCCTCGTGCACGCGGCGACGGTTGCGCTCCACCCAGTCGCGGTACCAGGCACGCCGGTCGTCGTGCAGCGTCCGAACGATTACCACCCTAGGGCTCGGCGGCGAAGAATCCGAATTCGGTCGAGCGACGGTGAGCGCCACGTCCACGCCGGCCTGGTTAACCAGCAGCATGTGGGGTGAAAGCTCATGCGCCAGCTTGACGCCGTTGATGGCGAGCAGGCGATCCCCCGGCCGGACGCTCACGCCGGGCGCGTTGAGCGGAGAATCGTCCTTGGGGGACCACGTGTCGCCTTGTGCGATGCGCGTGACGCGCCAGACCTGCTCGCCTGCGTCCCAGGCGAACTCGGCGGCCAGCCGGCCGAGTGAGACCGAGCGCGGGTTGTGACGATAGTCGCCGCCGTACTCGTAGCAGTGCGATGTGCCCAACTCGCCCTGCATTTCCCACATCAGGTCGCTGAACTCGCTGCGGCTGCTCACCCGCTCGACCAGCGGCAGGTAGGTGTCGTAGACGGCCTTCCAGTCCACCTGCGACATGTCCGGCGTCCAGAATTGGTCGCGCTGCAACCGCCAGGCCTCGCGGAACATCTGTCGCCATTCCGCGGCGGGGTTGACGCTGACGTTGACCCGACCTAGGTCAATCCAGCCGGTCTTGCGCGGTGGGCCGTCGTTGGTCGGCTGTGCCCCCACCTTGATCACGCGCAACCGCGCGCCGGTCGAATAGACCAGCCACTGTCCGTTGGCCGACAAGGAGAAATCGCGCACGCCCTCCGCGATGTCTTCTTCCTTGCGCGACTCCAGGTCGTAGCACTTCAGCCGAGATGGCGGCTCGTGCGAATCGTTAAGTGCGCCGTTCGATGCCGACTCTGGGGCGTAGCTGGTGTAGAAGACGTGCTTGCCGTTGCCGGCACCTGCGATTTTGCGATACAAACCTTCGCGTACCGGGAAGGCCAGCACGCGCTTCTGGATGCCGTCTAGGTCAATCACCAGCTTAGGCCTTTCGCGCTTGCCTTTGTCCCTGTTGTTGGGCGTCGTCTCGTCTTCGCCTTCTCGGTCGTTCTCTTGGTCGTCCGCGTCCGCCTCTTTGGGTGGCAGCGGCATGAACGGTGATGGCGTGTCTCGCTGCAGGGTGATCAGACAGGGGATCATGCCGCGTGGGAAGCTCAGCTCGAACTGTAAGTTGTCGTATACCGGCGAGAAAACGCGCGACGAAAGGAAGAACAGATATTTGCCGGTCGGGTCGAAGGCCGGCTTAATGTCGGCCAGCACCGGATCGGTGATCTGGGTGATCTGTCCGGTCGCGCCGTGCCACAACTTGATCGCCGTGCGGCGCAGCGAGATTGAGCAGTCGTAGGCCAGCCACTCGCCGTCCGGAGACCAGTCGAAGCCTTGGATGGGTTTACTCACGCCGCGATCTACAACGGTTAGGGTCTCGCGCTCGTGGTCGTAGACGACGATCTCGTAGCGGTGATTGGTGAACGCGATTTGGCCCTTCACCGGATTGATTTTGATGGCGGTGATGCGGCCGGTGTCCATCCAAGGCGCGCGCTCGACCGGCGCGTCGCCCGCAAAGGCGAAACTCTGCCATGTCTCCTCGCCGCCCTCATCGGTGATGGCGAGCACGGTCTCGTCACTCGTCCAAACCGGCAGGCGGTAGCGCACACCATCGGGCACGCCGTGCTGGGTGACCGCGCCTTCGTAGTTGTAGAAGGTGTAGAGCTTGCCGCGCGTAGTGATGGCCAGCTTGTCGCCCTTAGGGCTGATGGCGAAGCCGTCTAGGCTCACGCCAGCGTAGGAGAACTTGCGCTGGCGTTGCGTTTGCGGCGATCGCCACTCGATGGGGATGATCTGCGAGCGGCCCGTCGCTGGGTCGAAGACGTATAGGTCGGCGCCGGCGTGGTATACGATGCGCCGGCCATCGGTGGTGGCGTTGCGCACGTAGAAATCGCGATGCGCCGTATGGCGACGTAGTTGCTTGCCGCTTGGCGTGCACGAATACAGGTTGCCGATGCCCTCGTGGTCGCTGATGAAGTAGATGCGGTTGTCGTCTAGCCACATCGGCGAAGCCAAATTGCTGTCTAGCTCGATCAGCGGCTTCCAGTTGCCGTCGCCGCGCAGGTCAATCCACAAGCGGCCGGCCATGCCGCCTCGATAGCGCTTCCAGCGTGCGGGGTCGCCGGTGTTGCGGCCGATGACCGCGCCGCCGTGCGGTCCGTAGGCAATAGTGCGCGCTGGTCCGCAGGGGATGCGCTGTGGATGTGCCGGATCATCGAGGGCGACGGCGTAAAGGAAGGTCATGTGATCGAAGGGCTGGTTGGCGGCGCTGGCAAAGACCACGCGGCCGTCGCGCGTCCAGCCGACTACGTCGCAGTCACCACCCAGGTAGGTCAGACGTCGCGGCGCGCCGCCCAACGCAGGCATCACATAGACCTCTCCGCCGCCTTCATCTTGGCCGGTGAAGGCTAGCCATTGGCCGTCGGGTGAGAAGCGCGGCGATGATTCCTCGTCCGGCGCAGCGGTGAGCCGGCGCGGGATGCCGCCCTTGACCGAGACCAGCCACAAATCGTCCTCGCACACGAACGCAACGATGTCTCTGAAGATAGTGGGGAAGCGATAGTAGCCAGGCGCCATGAACGACGCCAATTTTAAGGGAGCGAGGCGCGATGCTGACCAATCGTTTCAACCGGAGACGCCTCGGGCGGGCCGCGTTCTAAGCAGGGGCAGGCGTGGCAGCGCTATTCGTATCTGCGGGACGCAGCGGTCTCGCTGCGCGATGAGATGCCGAACCTTTTCAGCAGCGCGCGCAGCTCCTGAAGCGGAACTATACCTGAGTCAGGCGATTGCTCTTCGCGCCGGCGCGCGCCAAGCTCGTCGGCAGCTGCAAGCACCATCACGGCCACGTCGTATGCTGCCCGAGGCTTGCCTAGTTGTCGCGCCCGCGCCGCAAATGTCGCCAACTCACGCCTCTCCGCTTGCAGCCAGTGGCAGATGTGCTCCAGCACGTCAAGCGGGGATTCGGCGATGACGCCGGCGCCGCCTTCGACCACGTAACGAGCGTTGCCTTCTTCCTGGCCGGGCAGCACTTCGATGAGGATCATGGGCAGGCCGCAGGCCAGCGATTCGGTGGTGATCAGTCCGCCGGCCTTGCAGATAATCACATCGGCGGCATGCATGAAGGTGGGCATGTCGTCCACGAAGTTGTAGAGATGTGTTAAGGCATGCCACTCGATTGCGCGCAGCGTGCGATCTAGCTCGTCGTCGCCCCCAGCACTGATGACGAGTTGAATCGGCAACCCCGAATGGTTTAGCCCGCGCAACATCTCGCCCAGCTTGGGCACGCGCGCGCTGCCAATAGCGAGGATCGTCGTGAGGTCCGATTGCCAGCCCAGTCGGGTGCGTAGCGCGTGCTTTGGCCCGGCGTCTTTGCTCAACGCCGGATTGACCGGGATGCCGATCAGTCGAATCTTCTCTTCGTGCATGCCGGACTTCACTGCCAAGTCGTATGCTTCCTGCGTCGGCACTACGATCCGGTCGCTCGCGTCATTGAACCATACGCGATGCACGCTCACCAGGTCGGTGACCACAGTGATCAGCGCTGCGCTGCGGCCATTCAGCCGAAATAGGGCGTTGAGCGGCGCCTGATACAGAGGCCACGTGTTAACGATCGCCTCTGGGTCGTAGGCGTTCAACGTATCGCGCAGTGCCTCGTAGAGCATGAGGATGATCGCGCTCTCGAAAATAAGGCTGGTGATAGGCTGGTCGGTGGCCAGATAGCCGAGCTGATAGAGCTCCGGCGCCTGCTTGACCAGCCAGTCGTAGTCGGTCTGGCTATCGCGCAGGATGCGCGGCACGCGAGGGTGCTCCAGTGCGTTGACTATATTTACCTGAACACGATCACCGGCAAGCTCGTGTAAGGCCTCGGCAATTGCGTTGGCCGCGCTGCGATGGCCGAAGCCGGCGTCAGCGGTGAGAATGAGGATGCGCCTGCGCCCTTCCGACATGGCGCGATTATCGCGCACGGGATTTCATTGCCAACCCCGGTGGGTGAATTACGAGGACGTAGCAACGAGTTGACACGGGCACGGATGAAAGGGACGATGCAGCGCTTTCCGCTCGATATGCTATATTTTGGCCAGACCAATGGACGCAGCAGGCCCGGAACAGGCGGATAAGGTGCGCGAGCTGGCTGAATCGTGTAGCAGGCAGCTCAGCAGCTTCCGCAATAACCAGCTTTCCAACGACCTCCCGTGCGTCGAGCTTCTCAGGCTTGCGCTCGTCGAGCACAATCAACAAGCCTGGGAAGCCATATACAATATCTATTATCCTTTGGTGATGCGATGGGTGTGCGTTCATCCGGGCTTTCGCATCACCGGCGAGGACGCCGATTATTTCGCCAACCAGGCTTTCTCGCGCTTCTGGTGGTATGGCGCTCGACGCGCCCGCGCCGGGTGTTTCGGCAAAGTTGCCGACTACTTGCAGTATCTGAAGCGCTGCGTTGGGTCTGCCATTGAGGACGAGCTGAGATGGATTCGCAAGGACGCGCTTGGGGGAATCCATCGGACAGGTGACTTCGGCGAAAGCGATGACGCGGAGAAGGCCGTGCCGGACGAGACGGTTCTTGCAACGAATGAACACAGCACGCTGGAGAGTGACATGGCGACGAATATGCTGTTCAAGGAGCTCTGGGAGCTGCTCTACCAATCATTATCGAACGAAGTAGAGCGCATCGTGGCCGAGTGCACCTGGCAGCATGACCTTGCGCCGCGCCAAATCTACCGCCTGTATCCCGATCGCTTCGCGGATGAATCCGAGGTCAGTCAAATCCGGCGCAACATCGTCCGTCGCTTGAGCCGCAGGTTAATGAACGACACCGGAGTCAAGCCGCTGCGGCAGGAGCTGGAGAACCTCTCTTAGAAGTCACTCCTCAGTGGCCTCATCGTCGCAGTGACGGGATCCACGCCCTATGCAACGTGCCTTGATGGATGTGTAGCAGGGTGATGGAGTAGGGCGGAAAGACATACTGATACGGCGCATTAGTGACAGACCAGATCACGGGCGCCTCGCTCAGTGCATCTGAGGGGTTATGGCTACCGTTGTAGGTGACGGAGGTCGCCATCGGCCCCGTCGCGCGCACTTCCCAGGCGTATCCTCCGGAGATCGGTCCAAAGCCATGTGTGACGATCGTCGCCATAATCGCCAGGCCGGTCTTGTTGATTGCGATCAGCGAGAGCGTGTTTGAGCTGACGCGGCCGGCATATACGCTGAGCTGCGTCGCCGGGCTGAGCGTGGCCGTCGCCGAGATCATCTGGCTGCCGAAGCGCGCCCAGAGCGGATACACGTAGTATTGCGGCGCGCGGAAGTAGTTGTTGTCCTCGTGCATCAGGCCGTATTCCGTGCCTGTGCTGCTGTCGCGTCCGTTGGCTAAATCCCACTGCGCGAAGATCGGGATGCCTAGCCGCGCGGCCTGGCCGAGCGAGTCGGCCAGGAAGAGCGCGTTCACCATGCGCGTCATCAGCTGGTTGGTGTCCTGGTTCGATACCGAGACCAGGTTGAATTCGGTGACGGCGATCGGCGCGCGCCGGCCGTTGGCGTAGGCTTGAAACGCGCCGTCCAGCGCGCTCACGATGTTGGCCAGGTGGTGCTGTGGATTGCTCAGCGCTTGGTTGAGGCTCGGCGGATGAAAGAAAGGGTAAGGGTGAATCGCGTAGAAGTCGAGCCGATCTCCGGCTGCCGAGATGACGCGCGCGCCCCAGCCGGCGTAGGTCTGCCAGACGCTCTGGCCATCGCTGGGCGTGCCGGGCCATTCGTAACCTACCGCGCCAAGCCGAATTGTGCTGTCCACGGCACGCATCGCGTCGCGGAACTCCAGGTAGCCTTCCTGGCGCGTGCTGCCCGTCCCCTTGCCGTTCACGTATTCAAAGCCGTCGCAGGTCCAAGTATCTTCCCAGCCCCAGCTTTGGCACAAGCTGCCGCCAGTAGAGGGCTTGCTAGCGTATACCTCGTTGCCGAACTCCCAATAGCGAATGCCGATGGGTTCGCTATAACCGTACGAAGCACGCAAACCGGCCCAGCGGCCGACGGTGTACCAGTTCGTGCCGCGGATGTCCGTCCCGATGCTGCGCGTATCGGTGATGTAGCCGTTGAAGAAGGCGACGAGCGCGGCAGCCTCCTTCGACGTGCCTAGCGGGTTGACTACCCACATTCCCTCGGTGTGCGTTGCCTTGAGGAAGGCGATAAAGTCGGTGGGGCGGGCCGCCCATGACTCCCAGCCTGGGCCGCAGGGCTGACGGCTGGGGTCGTTTTGTCGGAGCTGGCAGCTCAGCCAGCCGTAGCTGTTGCTCCAGCTTCCGCCGGGCAGGCGCAAGAGCCGCAGGCCCGAAGCAAGCGCGCGGGCTCGAAAGGTCGGGTTGGCGAGGCGCGTCTCGCCGAGCCAGGCCGGCAAGTTGCTCGACAGCAGATAGGGCGAGATAGGGAGCGGCGTGACGTGTGCGCTGACGTGGATGGTAGCCGTTAGTGAGGCGGTCGTGCCGGCGCGGAGGTATAGGTCATCTATGTAGAACGTCGGCTGTGCGCCGCCGCTGCGATCCTGAATGTTGATGCGCTTGATCTGCGAAGGGTTGCCGAGGGCTTGTAAAGGGACGGTGAACGCCTGCCACTGTCCGGCCTGCACATCAAGCGGCACTTGAACACTAGCCGGCCCGGTGTCGGTTTCTTGGATGTAGACCTGAATTTGGCGCGTGCCACTGCTGCCCCCGTGCGCCCAGAAGGTGATCGCCTCGTAGGATGCGCCATCCAGCGCGCTCGGCGCACGCAGCGAAAGCCCTGCCCATCCCTGGTTAAACGTGACGGCGATGGATCGGCTGCCTCGCGCTGGCGTTGTGTTGTTGAAGTTCACTGTCGTGTTCCACGACCAGTCCTGCCAGCCTAAGGCGAGCTGATCATCGAATACGACGAAGTCGGATGAGGCTCGCGCCGGCTGGTTCAGCAAGCCAATCGCCAACAAAGTTACGACGGCCAAGGCGCCCGGTAGCCTTAAGCTCATGTGTATCCTCCTAGAAGTGGCATGGAAGCGGCACATTACCTACCCTAAAGCAACGCCAAGAAATTCGCGATGATCTGCTTGCCGCCCTGGGTCAAGATGCTCTCCGGGTGGAACTGCACGCCGAAGGTGGGGTGCTGCTTGTGACGCAGCCCCATCACCTCGCCTTCTGTAGTGAATGCGGTGACCTCCAGGACAGGCGGCAACGGCTCGGTCACGATCAACGAATGATATCGCGTGGCCTCGAAAGGGTTAGGCAGGCCGCGAAACAGATCGCGACCGTTGTGGTGGATCAGCGATGTTTTGCCGTGCATCAGGCGCGGCGCGCGAACGACCTGACCGCCGAACACGTAGCCCATACATTGCTGGCCCAAGCACACGCCCAGGATGGGCACCTGGCCGCTGAATTCGCGCAACACGTCGTTGCTGATGCCGCTGTCTTTCTGTGGCGTGCCGGGCCCTGGCGAAATCACGAATCCCTTCGGCTGCAGGGCTCTGAGCTGTTCGAGCGTGACCTGATCGTTGCGAAAGACGCGAGGTTGCGCGCCCAGCTCGCCCAGATATTGCACCAGGTTGTAGGTGAACGAGTCGTAGTTATCAATGACGATGACCATAGCTTCCTCACGAATTCTCTGCTTCGTCAATGGCGACCATCAGCGCGCGGGCCTTGTTGTGGGTTTCGTGGAACTCGGCGGTGGGGTCGCTATCGGCCACGATGCCGGCGCCGGCCTGAACGTAGCACGTGTCGTCGCGCATCACGATGGTGCGAATGGCAATGCAGGTGTCCATCTGTCCGTTAAACGAGAAGTAGCCCACGCAGCCGCCGTAGATGCCACGCCGTTCGCCTTCCAACTCCTCGATGATCTCCATAGCGCGCACCTTGGGCGCGCCGGTCAGCGTGCCGGCCGGGAAGGTGGCACGCAGCACGTCGAAGGCGTCCAGCCCATCGCGCACGCGGCCTTCTACTAGGCTGACGATGTGCATCACGTGCGAATAGCGTTCGATGACCATGAGCTCGGGGACGCGCACCGTGCCGTATTCGGCCACACGGCCGATGTCGTTGCGCCCCAAATCCACCAACATGACGTGCTCGGCCCGCTCTTTAGGGTCTTCCAGCAGCTCCTTGGCCAATGCGGCGTCCTCGTGCTCATTTGACCCGCGCCGACGGGTGCCGGCGATCGGCCGCACGCTGGCGATGCCTCCCTCGAAGCGCGCGTGCATTTCGGGCGATGCGCCGATCAGTTTGAGATTCTCCGGCAGCAGGCCATCGAAGTTGAAGTAAAACATCCAGGGCGAGGGGTTGAGCATGCGCAGCGCGCGATAGATGGCCAGCGGGTGCGCCGTCGTGCGTCGCTCGATGCGGCGGGACAACACGACTTGGAAGATGTCGCCGGCGCGGATGTATTCCTTGGCCGTTCGCACCATGTACTCGAATTCCGCCTGCGACTTGTTGGCGCGCGGCGGCGTGCAAACGGCGACGGGGTTGAGCTTCGGCATCGCTATCGGCGCGCTGAGCCGGGCATGGATGGTCTTGATGCGCGCCACAGCATCATCGTAGGCTTCGGCCAGCGTGGCCGCGCCGTCCAAATAGGCGTTGGCGATGATCAACAGCCGTTGGTGGGCGTGATCGAACGCAACTAGCGTGTCGGTCAGCAAGTAGGCGGCCTCCGGCAGCCGCAGCACGTCGGTCGCGGTGGCCGGCAGTCGCTCGAACTGTCGCACGACATCGTAGCCGGTGTAGCCCACCAGCCCGCCGCAGAAGCGCGGCAGTTGCGATGACGGCACAAAGCGATATTTGGCCATCTCACGACGCACGTGATCGAGCAGGTCACCTTCGCCGGGCGGGAACGGCTGCACTGCCAGGCCGTCCGGCGTGAGGGTATGGCGAGAGAGCCGCCCGTCGCGCAGAACGATCGCCTCGCGGACGTGCACGCCGATGAACGAGTAGCGGGCCACCTGTTCGCCGCCGGAGACGCTCTCCAGTAGAAAGGCTGGGTCTTCGCCGGCCAGGCGCAGGAAGAGCGACACCGGCGTGTCTAAATCAGATGGTAGTTCGGCATAGATCGGAATGAGATTGCCATGCGCGCTCAGCGCGCGCACTTCCTCCAGCGAGGGTTTGATCGTCAGTCGTCCCATCGGTTATGAACTCCCATGCAAACGAAACGCCTCTCATCCCGAGGGACGAGAGGCGTTGCTCGTGGTGCCACCCTGCTTCGGGCGGCGCAATAGGCCGCCCCTTATGCGCGAACCATCATTCGCTCCGCCCGATAACGGTGGCGGTTCCGGCGCACCTACTCAGAGCGCTGTGCCAGCGCTCCGTTCGGCTTGCGGCTCGCGAGTCCATTCGGTCGTCGCTCCACGCGCGGCACTCTCACCCAGTTGCGCCGCTCTCTGTGCGCTTCTGCGCCGACCTACTTGTCTCGTTCATCGCCTTTAGCAGCTCAAATTTTACCCTTTTCGCGATGCAGCAGCCGAGCCCTTGCCGCGAGAGTCAGGGGAAACGCACGACGTAATTTAAGCTTACGAGTGGGCTGATCATTGGGGCATGACTCCGATCCGCACGAGCTTGGAAAGCTACCCGAGCTAGCAGGCCCCCGCCGAGATCGCGGCAAGCAATACCTGCTGAAGACGGTCGTCGCGCGAGGTGGGCTTTGAGGCCGCAAACTTCGTGGTAGTGAGACATGTTGTGTTGAACTTGCTCAAGCTAGAGAAGACGGCCAAGGACAGCCCACCGGGCTCTGCCCGGTCACTGACCTGAGGTCGGCACGTATGGCTAGGCAGGCTCTGCCTGGTATGCACACGCGCCGACCCGAGGTCGGCGGGACAGGACGGCTCGTACCACCGGGCTCTGCCCGGTCACTGACCTGAGGTCGGCACGTACGGCTAGGCAAGCTCTGCCCGGTATGCACACGCGCCGACCCGAGGTCGGCGGGACAGGACGGCTCGTACCACCGGGCTCTGCCCGGTCACTGATCTGAGGTCGGCCTGGACTTTGGCAATTTTCATAGTGGCGATGTGTGCACAAGGGCAGGCGCGTCTGCCCTGCTGCGAGAGTCTGCTATGGATAGGTCGCGTGAGAATGGTCGGCTGCGGAGGTGCTGCGCGGCGGCCCGTGCAACGTGCGCGGTGTGGGTAGGCCGAACTCAACGTAGTCGGGATTGCGCCACTCCAGCAGCGTGGACCATCCTTCGGTCGGCGGATCGTCTAAGTAGTTTTCCAACATGCCGCGCAGCACGAAGCCGTTGCGCAGTTGCGTGGTCAACGTGCTGTCGTAGATCAGCCCAGCCTGCACGTAGCGCACATATTCGTGAGCGGTCATCACGTGCTTGTAGGCGGCGAATCCGGGGATCATGCCGCCGATGACTTGACCTTTGAGGTTCAGCCGTTTGCACAGCGCCTTGCGAGCGTCGTGAAATCTGCGCGCGATGCCACGCCCGCGATAGTCCGGGTGCACACACATATCCACGCCGTAGTAGTAGTTGCCGCGTGGGTTGTGGTTGGTCAGCCATCCGCCGGCGATGGCGTCAATGAATTTGTGATGCCGGAAGTATTCCGGCTCAATGCGGTCGTAGTAAGTGAGGAAGCCCGCAGTCGTGCCGACGACTCGGCCGGTCGCGCGGTCAATGGCCATGAACTGGCCTTCGGGGAACAGCCGAATATGGTTGGCGAAATGTTCCGCTTTCAACTGCTCTTCTTTGGCCAGAGTGGGATAGCAGAGCGGCTGCAGCGCGGCGCACTGTTCAACATATTCGGCCTGGGTATTGAGGATCAGGATTTCACTCAAGATGCTCCTTTTGTTGCGTAATCGCAACGCGATGTTTACTTCCCAAGCAAACTGGTAGCCGCAAGTATATCGCAGGCTTTTAAACGGGCCTTAAACCGAGCGGATGGGATTGAGCGGGCGCTGCGGAGGCTGGGCTGGGGCGTCACGCGCCCAACACGCTGCCGGCCAGCGCGGGATGGCCGCGTGCGAACGCCTCGGCGTCCATGGCACGTTTGCCTTCGAGCTGCACTTCTGTTAGGCGCAACATCTCGCCGTCGCCGCACTTCACGTAGATGTGATCGCGGTCGAGCACCACGGCGCCGTTGGGCAGCTCCTCCCTATGGCCGACGCCGCCCAGCTCGGCGCGCAGCACCTTCAACTGCTGCCCCTGCCACGTGGTGAACGCCGAGGGCCAAGGCGACATCGCGCGCACGTGTCGCTCGAGCTCCGCTGCGCTGCGTGACCAGTCCAGCTTGCCATCCTCCTTCTTTAACCGGCCGGCCAACGTGACGCGCGACTCGTCTTGCTTCTGTGGCGTGATTTGCCCTGCCAACCACTTCGGCAACGTCGCAACCAGCAGTTCGGCCCCGACGTGCGCCAGGCGCTCGGTGAGCGTGCCAGTCGTGTCGTCGGGGCGGATGGGTTCTTCGCGTTGAGCGAGGATCGGCCCGGAATCCAGCCCGGCTTCCATCAGCATGATGGTCACGCCGGTGATGGCGTCGCCGGCGGCAATCGCGGCGCTGATCGGCGATGCACCGCGCCAGCGCGGTAGCAGCGAGGCATGCACGTTGAGGCAGTGATGCTTGGGCAGGTCGAGCACGTCCTGGCGCAAGATCTGACCGTAGGCAGCGACGACGATGACATCGGGCGCGAGGGCGCGCAAGGCCTCGACGACCTCAGGGGATTTGAGCGAGTCCGGCTGGAGGATGGGCAGACCGTGCTGCTGCGCCAGCAGCTTGACGGGCGAAGGTTTGAGCTGTCTGCCGCGGCCCGCGGGAGCGTCCGGCTGGGTGACGACGGCGACGATGTCGTATTTGGCCTGGATGAGGGCAGCTAGCGACGGCACGGCGAAGTCCGGCGTGCCCATGAAGATCAACCTGGCCATGGCCATCTATTTCTATCTCGCCCGACATCACTGCGGATCGCCCTGCGGCTCGGCGGTCATTCGGATGGGCTACCCCTTGATCGCGCCCTCGGTCATGGCTCGGAAGAAGGTCTTGCGTGTGAAAATGAAGAGGATGACGACCGGAGCGGCGATGAGCACGCAAGCCGCGGCGACGACCTGGTAGTTGATGATGTTTTGGCTAAGGAAGTCGTACATGCCGAACATCACAGTGCGCAGGTCGCGCTTGGTGATGAGCAAATAGCCAGCGATGAACTCGTTCCAGACGTTGACGAAGCAAAGCAAGAAGGCGGCCAGCAGGCCCGGCATGGCAAGCGGCACGACGATGCGCCACATCGCGCCGATCGGCGTGCAGCCGTCAATGAATGCGGCTTCCTCTAGCTCACGGGGGATGGTGTCGAAGAAGCTCTTCACGATCCACACGCTGAACGGCAACTGGAAGCCGACATAAACCGCAATGATGAACATGCGCTCATCGTAGCCAGGGATGCCGGCCTTGCGCAGATCAACTGCCATTTGGTAGAGCGCCAGTAGGTTCGTCAGCAGCGGGATGCCGGTGATGGCGAGGATGGCGATCATCAGCTCCCGCCGGCCGCGAAAGCGATAGCGCGAAAACGCATAGCCGGCGAAACCGGATAAGACGAACACCAGCCCCGAGGATGCAAAGGCGTATAGAAGGGTGTTCGGCACGTAGGTGCTGAACATGCGGCCGGTGAGGCTGAAGCCCAGAGGGGCTTTAGGGTCAGGGCGCGGTGCGATCACCCGCTCGTAGCCCTCGACGTCGAAACGACATTCCGAGAGGCGGAATTGGCCATCCGGTCCATCGCATGGGAAGAGCACCGGCGGCTTGCGCAGCACATCGCGTTCCCGCTTGAACGATGTGGCGAGGGTGAGCGCGATGGGGAGCATCAGCACCGCGACGATGATGATCATCGCGCCGTTGGTCAGCCACGGCTGCAGCCGTTTGCGTGCAGCGTAATGGCGAGGTGAAGGCAAGCTGGCTTGCATCAGTGGACGCGCTCCTCAGTGCGCGCGACGCGCAGCGTGAGAACAATCAGGACGAGATTGATGATAGCGATGAAGACCGACAAGGCGGCAGCCCGTCCAAATTCGAGGCGATCGAAGCCGATCGTGTATAGCAGGAAGCTGAGCACCTCGGTGGCCGTGCCGGGGCCGCCGCGGGTGAGGGTGAATACCAACCCGATGCCGTTCATGCCGCCCAACGTCAGGTTGAAAAGCGCGACGACCAGGGTGGGCAGGATGAGCGGCAGCGTGATGAAGCGTAGCGCTTGCAGGCTGGACGCGCCGTCAATCCGCGCGCTCTCGATGATCTCCTGAGGCACGGTTTTGAGCGCGGCCAGGATCAGCAGCGTGACGAAGGGCAGGGCACGCCATGCCGTAGCCAGGATCAGGTAATACATGGCCGGCGCAGGCGGAAAGGGAAAGCCCGAAATCCATGGTCGCGGTGCAGGATCGGATGGGATCGAGAGCCCGTTCGGCGGAAAGAGCGCGGGGTTGGACAGGATGGGTGAGAGCAGCCCGTAGTCGGGAACGACGAGCAGGCCGAACACCAGGCCGGCGATCACGTCGGCGATCACCCAGGGAATGAAGATGAGCGAAATGTAGACGCCGGAGAGCTTGAGCGTGCGATTGAGCAGCAGCGCGATAATCAATGATGCGACCATGGTCACCGCGACGTAGCCGACCAGGAACACCACCGTGTGCCCGAGGCTCTCGCGGAATATGGCGCTGTCGAATATGCGCTGGAAGTTGCGCAGCCCGACGAAGTTCCAGACCGCCCCTTGGCGCTCTTGGAGGCTCAGCCAGATAGAGTAGAAGCCGGGATAGAACTGGATGGCCGCGAGGACGAGCAACGTCGGCAGCAGCAACCAGAACGGGAGCGTTTGATTAAAGAAGCCGCCCTGCCGGATCTTTCGTCGCTCGGTTCGGCCGGACGCGCTTGCAGCCTGTGCCTGTGTCGCCATGTGCGGATAAGGAAGGTGCGCAGGAGCGATGTAAGGCTCGCCCCTGCGCACCGCAATCTTAGATCGTGCCTAGTTGCCCTTGTTGTATTCCTCTTCGGCAGCCTTGAGCGCCGCAGAAATGTCGGCAGTTTGGTCTTCCTTGGTCAGCTTGTAGATCACGCTCTGGATGATCTTCTTGGCCTCGTCCCGTCGCTCCAGCGTGCCATACCACGGTCGGCACTCGCTGGCTGCCACCGCGGCCGCTGCCTGCTCATAGAAGGCCTTAGCCACCGGCACGCGCGCCTCAATCTCGGGGAGCATCGAGCGCAGGGCAGGGAAACCGCCGCCTGGGCCGAGCACCCAGTCAGGGTTCTGCTCCTTGCTCATGATCCAGTTGATGTAGTCGTAGGCTGCCTCCACGTTCTTGGCGCCGGTCGGGATGACGAACCCGGAGACGCCGGTGCCGCAGCCGGGCTTCCTGCCTTGGGGGGCGAAGAAGGGCGCAATGAAGATATCGCCGGCGGTGATGGCGTCCAGCATGTCTTCCTCGTTGCCCTTGTTGTATTCCTTACCGCTCGGCGCCCGGAGCGGATTCACGTAGCGGTAGCCGAAGATGCCGGTGGGGAAGGAGGCGGCCTCGGCGGTCTTCATCGGCTCTTCCTCGATGAAGGGCGTCGTCGTGCCGTCCCAGGTGCGCGGGTGGACGTAGCCGGCTGCGATGATCTCGCGCAGGAACTGGATGGCTGCCACGTTCTCGGGTGTATCGAGCTTCATGTTGCCCTGACCATCATCGAAGGTGCCGCCGAACGACTTGATCAGCGTGTTGGTGAAGCGCGTCGTGCCCTCGCCGTCGAAGGCGGTCGAACCAAAGTAGGTGATGGCCGCGACGCCTTTGGCCTTCAGCTGCTCGGCAGCTTGCTTGAACTCCTCGGGCGTCTTGGGATAGCCGTTGGGGAAGTGATCCCGCCAGACGAAGACGATCTGCGGGGTCATCGCCACCGGCACGCAGTAGATGCGGCCATCCGGGCCCGTGCAGGCTGCTACGGCTGAAGGATCGAGGTCGGCAAACCACGGCTGTGCTTTGATCCAGTCGGTGAGGTCTTGCACCGTGCCGTTCTTGATGAAGGGGATGATGGACGCATCGCCAGCCTGCATCAGGTCGGGCACTTCGCCTCCGGCCTGCACCGCGGCGACGAGGTTGGTGTCCATCTTGTCGAACGGCTGCGGCTGGTTGATCCAGCGCCACTTACCCTTGAAGGCTTCGTTGAACAGCGGGATGGTTTTGCGCAGGTATTCGTTGCCTACGCGCTCATCGGACTTGGGATCTTCGTTCTTCTCGTCGTATTGGTACCAGGTGATGAAGTCTTTGGCCTCCTCGGCCGGCGCAGCGGGCGCTTCGGTCGCTGCTGGCGCGGCCGGTTGCTCGGCCGGCGCAGTCGGCTGCTCGGCGGGCGCAGCCGGCGTGGCCGGCGCGCAGGCGGCCAACAGCAACGAGAGCGCGGCGAAAGCCGCGAGCGACGCAGCCACGCGCTTATTTGCGGGGATGAAGTGATGCTGATCCATTCCTGAACTTCTCCTCTTCGTTATACAAGCTGAAATTCACACGTGCTTGAGGTCGTGCGAGCAAAGATCATCGCGGGTCGCAGACGGTGTGGAAAAACGATGCTTGAACAGTGGATGTTGGGGCTAGGCAGATGTCACCTCCTCGTAGCAGACTCGATTGCAACAATTTGGCGAACGTCGGACGGTCCTC
>JANWVF010000008.1 GCA_025056965.1 Thermoflexales bacterium
GACTTCATCCCGGATGAAGATAGCCCGGCGCCGGTCGAGATGGTGACGAATCAGATGCTGCGCGAGCAGTTGGCCGACATCCTCGACACGCTGCCGCCGCGCGAAGTGCGCATCCTGCAATTGCGCTACGGCTTGCTCGACGGCGAGACGTACACCCTCGAGGAAGTGGGCCGCAAGCTCGGCGTAACTCGAGAGCGCGTCCGACAGATCGAGGCGCAGGCGCTGAGCCGTCTACGCCTGCCCGCACACGCCCGCAAGCTGCGCGACTTCCTCAGAGAATAGGACGTCTACAAAGCCCGGTCTACGTGATCGGGCTTTGTTTTTCGCCGTCGTTGCCCGCATGGCCGTCCGACGAAAGCTCGCTCCGTTGCCTTTCACGTGCGTTAAGCTGAGCGATCGTTTCTGGGCGCCGCGCGTTGAGGTTAATCGCACGGTTACGCTGCCGGCCGAATACGCGATGTGCGAGTCCACCGGCCGCATCGCTGCATTCGATTTGAAGTGGACGCCCGGCGACCCTAATCCACCGCATATTTTCTGGGATTCGGACGTCGCTAAGTGGATCGAAGCGGCATCGTATGCGCTGGCGACTCATCCCGATCGCAGTCTCGATGACTTGCTCGACAGGGTGATCGCCCGCATTGCCAAAGCCCAACAGCCCGATGGCTATTTGAACACGCACTACATCGTTTTTGAACGCGCCGGACTCGACAGGCGATGGACGAACCTTCGCGATAACCACGAGTTGTATTGCGCCGGCCATCTGATCGAGGCCGCCGTCGCGCACTACCAAGCGACTGGCAAGCCTACGTTGCTCGAAGTTGCCTGCCGTTACGCCGACTACATTGATCGCGTGTTCGGGCGGGGCAGAGGGAAGTTGCGCGGCTACTGTGGCCATGAAGAAATTGAGCTGGCGCTGGTCAAGCTATACCGCGTCACCGCCGAACGGCGTTACCTGCGCTTGGCCCAGTATTTTGTGGACGAGCGCGGGCGCAAGCCGCATTACTTCGACATCGAGGCGCGCAAGCGTGGCGAAGACCCGGCCCGCTTTCGTTTTGGCAGCTACGAGTACAACCAGTCCCATATCCCGGTGCGCGAACAGCGCATCGTCACCGGCCATGCCGTGCGCGCCATGTATCTATACTCGGCAATGGCCGACCTTGCTGGCGAGACAGGCGACGCATCGCTGCTGGCTGCTTGCGAACGCATTTGGCATAGCGTAGTGGACGAGCGGATGTATATCACCGGCGGCATTGGCCCATCGGCCAGCAATGAAGGGTTCACTGTTGCCTACGACTTGCCCGATGAGACGGCTTATGCCGAGACGTGCGCGGCGATCGGCATGGTGTTTTGGAACCATCGCATGTTGCAGTTCGACGGCGATGGCCGATATGCCGACGTAATGGAGCGCGCCCTCTACAACGGGACGATCAGCGGCGTCTCCTTAGATGGGACGCGGTTCTTCTACGAGAATCCACTCGCCTCACCTGGCGATCACCATCGGCAGCCGTGGTTTGACTGCGCTTGCTGTCCGCCCAACATCGCCCGGCTGATCGCCAGCGTAGGTGGATATTTCTACTCGACCGACGATGATGGTGTCTGGGCGCATCTCTACGCCGCCGGAGACGCGGTGTTCCCTGACCGGAGCCTAACCATTGCACAGATCACCGACTATCCCTGGGATGGCCGCGTGACGCTGCGATTGACCCCGGATGAACCGAGGAAGTTCACGCTCCACCTACGCATCCCCGGCTGGTGCGCGCGATACACGCTGCAAGTCAACGGCTCGCCGATGGCCAACCTCCGGCCCCGAAACGGTTACGTCGCTATCACGCGCGCATGGCGCGCCGGCGACGAAGTCTTATTGAACCTAGATATGCCGGTGCAGTTGATGCGCGCCCATCCAAGCGTACGGCAGATGACCGGCCGCGTGGCCGTTCAGCGCGGACCGTTGGTGTATTGCCTGGAGAGCGCTGATAATCCAATTTCTCCGCTTGACCGCATCTCGCTGCCGCTCAACATGAGATGGCGCACCGAACATCGTCCCGAGTTGCTAGGAGGCGTAACAGTGCTGCGCGGTCGAGCGCAGGTGGACGATGCGGCCTGGCGCGGTGGGTTATATGCGCCGGCTCGGCCGGTTAAGCGCAAATCTGTCGAGATCACGGCCGTGCCTTACTGCGTGTGGGACAACCGCGCGCCGGGTGAGATGCGCGTGTGGTTCAGAGTCGAGCCGGAGAGCGCGTCAAGTTGAACGCACTCTCCGGGGAGATGAACAACCCGCGATCAGAGGTCAGCAGCTGCCTGACAAAAATTGCGCTTGTGAAAACTGCAAAACGCGCGAGGCGTTTATACTTCTGAAAGGATGCCTAAATCCGGTTCACCCGTCAACCACTGTTCTTTCTGTGGCAAGAGCGAGCTGCACGTCAATCGTTTAATCGCCGGACCGCGCAACGTGTTCATCTGCGACGA
>JANWVF010000001.1 GCA_025056965.1 Thermoflexales bacterium
ATCATCGCGATCGTCACCGGCGCGCTGATCGTGTCATACACCCTGTACACCTTCTTTGCACCACAGTTGCCGCCTGACCACACCATGATGCTGACCGTGCCCTTCGTGGTATACGCCTTGTTCCGCTATCTGTACCTCGTGCATGTGAAGGGACAGGGCGGCGCGCCCGACGAGTTGGCGCTGAAGGACCGCCCGCTGCAGGCGGCGTTCGCGCTATGGGCATTGGCGGCCATCGTCGTGCTCTACGCGAGGTGATCCCGACCGATGTGCTGAGATTAGATGCCGAGCGCCTCGCGAATGAGGCGCGGCGAGTCTCCAATGATGCCGTGCACGCCGCTCTCGGCGACGCGAATGACGTCGTCGCGCCGATTGACCGTCCAAGTGTTCACCCTTTTGCCTTGCGCTTTCAGCTTCGTCACATACGCCGGCGTGATCAAGCCAACGTCCGGGTGGCGAAACTCGTGCGGTATGAGCGATGCCGTCCACACCCGGCGCAGGTAGATCGGCATCGCATGGTAATAAAGGATAGCGCGTGGGATGTCAGGCGCTAGTTGCGCCAGCCGCCGCACAGTCAGCGGGTTGAACGAAGAAAACAACACGCGGTCTTCGCACGCATGCCGCCTGACCACTTCGACCACCTGCCGCTCTAATCCATCGGATGAGATGGCGACGGACTTTATCTCGATGTTGAGCAAGCAGGGACGAGGTGCGGCGGCGGTGGCAACGATCACCTCGTCCAGCGTCGGGATGCGCTCACCCCTGCCGGCATCCAGACCGCGTAACTCGGCCAAAGACAGCTTGTGCACCCAGCCTCGACCGTTCGTCGTGCGATCCACCCGATCGTCGTGGATAACCACCAGCTCGCCGGTCGCGCAGCGCGTCACATCGAGTTCGACGCCGTCCGCTCCTTGTTCCAAGGCGAGCATGAACGCAGCGAGCGTGTTCTCCGGCGCGTGTGCGCTCGCGCCGCGGTGGCCGATGATGAGCGGCCGGTCGGCCTGCGCCAGCCAGTGATTCATCTGCGGCATTCTACATTTTGCCCCTACACGAGATGCACTCCAAGACGCGATAGGGGGATGAGGATGGGCTTCGATGCGTTAGCCTGCATCGGCGCGCGTTCTACTCCAAGGGCAAAGTGAAGTAGGTGAGGTTCAGATCGGAGTAACCGGCTTTCCGTAATAGTCCCTGCGCGCCGGATGGACTCAATTCCGCCGAGCGGTCGCTGGCAGCTATAATTTGACCAGCTGATATGTTGCATTAACCGCTCCGCCTCGGCGACGATTCGCAGGCCGGTTGCACGGCGCTGCACCCGTCGCGTTGACGAGGCGGATTTTTCATGCCCTTTGCGCTTCGCTCGGCAGCAGGCCGAGGGGAGGTCGGGATAGGTTCCAATGGAAGAGAAGCTCGCAGGCATCGAACGGCGATTTGAAGAATTGGCACAGCGGATGGCCGACCCGGAGTTGGCCAACGACTATCCGCGCTATGCCGAAGTCGCGCGTCAGCACAGCGAGCTAGAGCCGATCGTGCAGAAGTATCGCGAGTGGAAGCGCGTCCGGCGCGAGCTGGCCGACAACGAAGCGTTGGCCGAGGGTGAGGATGAGCTGGCCGAGCTAGCGCGCGCAGAGCTTGAGCCGCTGCGCGAACGTGCCGCCGCGCTCGAACAGGAACTGAAGCTGTTGCTGACGCCCAAAGACCCGAAGGACGAGCGCGATGTGATCATGGAGATCCGCGCCGGCGCAGGCGGCGAAGAGGCAGCGCTGTTCGCCGCCGACCTCTTCCGCATGTACACGCGCTATGCCGAGAACCACCGCTGGAAGGTGGAATTGATTGACGCCAACGAGACCGGCATCGGCGGTTTCAAGGAGGTCATCTTTGCCGTCAAGGGCAAAGGGGCTTACTCCCGGCTGAAATTCGAGAGCGGAGTGCACCGCGTACAACGTGTCCCGGCCACGGAGGCCAGCGGGCGCATCCACACCAGCACTGTCACCGTGGCCGTGCTGCCGGAGGTGGACGAGGTCGAGATCAACATCCCGCCCAGCGACATCGAGATCGAGACCTTCCGCTCCCGCGGCGCCGGCGGCCAGAACGTCCAGAAGAACGAGAGCGCGGTGCGCATCACCCATAAGCCGACCGGCATCGTCGTCTCCGTGCAGGACGAACGCAGTCAGACGCAGAACCGCCTGCGCGCGATGGCCATCTTGCGCGCACGGCTTTACGAGCTAGAGCGCAGCAAGCTGGCCAACGAGCTGGCCCAGCAGAAGCGCGAGCAGATCGGCAGCGGCGAGCGCAGCGAAAAGATCCGCACGTATAACTACCCTCAGAATCGGGTGACCGACCATCGCATCGGCCTAGATGTCTACCGATTGCCGGAGGTGCTCGAAGGCGACCTGGACGTGTTCATTGATGAGCTGGCGCTCCGCGAGCAGGCCGAGCGGCTACAGGCGGCAGGGATGTGAATGACGCCACCTTGAACGGGGACATTCGCGCTGCGCTGCGTGAGGCGATCGCCCTGCTCCATGCCGCGCGCGTGGACGCACCGACTACGACGGCACGGCTACTGCTCGCGCACGTGCTGGACAAGCCTAAAGAGTGGCTGATCGCCCACGGCGAGGCCCAGCTCGACGCCGCGGCGCGGCAGCGCTTCGGCGCGCTGTTGCAGCGCGTAGCCGCCCATGAACCGCTGGCCTACGTCCTGGGCCATCGCGAGTTCTACGGCTTGGACTTGATCGTGGATCGGCGCGTGCTTATCCCGCGCCCGGAGACGGAGATGCTCGTTGAGCTGGCGCTGGACGAGTTGCGCAGGGGAGCCGGCCTCGGCAGTGCAGGATTCTCCGTGCTGGACGTGGGCACGGGCAGCGGCGCGATCCCGATCGCCATCGCGAAGCACGCGCCAAATGCGCGCATCTTGGCCACCGACATCAGCCGGGATGCGCTGGCCGTCGCGCGCTTGAACGCCGAGCGGCACGCCGTGGCCGACCGCATCACCTTCTTGGCCGCCGACCTGCTAGACGGCATCGCCGCGCTGCCGCCGATCCTCACGGCCAACCTGCCCTACGTCACGCGCGAGGAGATCGAGGGATTACCGCCGGAGATCCAAGCGCACGAGCCGCGCGTCGCGCTCGACGGCGGCGCGGATGGCCTGGAGCTGGTGCGCCGCTTACTGGCGCAGATCGCGGCGCGCCTGGATGCGCCGGCTTGCGCATCTGCGCTGCGGGCCGCCTTCCTCGAGATCGGCGCAGCGCAAGGGCCGGCCGCCTTGGCTGCTGCACGGGCGTACTTGCCGCGCGCGCGCAGCGCGATCCGCAAGGATTTGGCCGGCCTGGACCGGGTGCTGGTCGTTCGCTTTTATGATTGCGACGAATGACTGCGTTCAAGCTGCTCGCCCTCGACCTCGACGGCACGACCGTCAACCACGACATGGAAGTCTCGCCGCGCGTGCTGCGCGCCGTGCAAGAGGCGATGGCGCGCGGCGTGCTGGTCACCATCGCCACTGGCCGCAACGTGCCCAGCACGCGGCCGTTTGCCCGGCGTTTCAACGTGAACGCGCCGGTCATCTGCCAGCAAGGCGGCGTGATCTACGACTACCGCGCCGAGACTGCGCTGCTGCGCATCTCGCTGCCGCATGCGCTGACCTGTGAGCTGCTGGCTTTGGAAGGGCAACACCCGGAATGGCGCGCGGTGATGTATCAAGACGACCGCATCTTTGTCACCGACGGCGAATACTTCCGCGACCTCGATAAGTTGGTCGGCTTTGCCCCGATCGTCGTAAGCGACCTATGTGCTGCGCTCGACGGACGCGACGCCGACAAATTGCTGTTTGCCGTCGAGCCGGATGACGCGCCGCGCGCGCTGGCGCACTTGCAGGCGCTGGTCGGCGACCGCGCGACCGTGGTGCAGTCGCACGCGCGCTTCGTGGAGGTCAACCCGCTCGGCGCCGACAAGGGCAGCGCGCTGCGCTGGTTGGCCGAACGGCTCGGCGTGCCGCGCGAGCAGGTCATGGCCATCGGCGATCAGGGCAACGACGCCACGATGGTCGCCTGGGCCGGCTTCGGCGTGGCGATGGCTAACGGCAACCAGGCCACCCAGGCCGTCGCCGACTGGATCGCCCCGAGCATCGAGGAGGACGGCGCGGCCATCGCCATCGAGCGGTTCGTGCTGGGCGAGACGGGCTGAAACGGCGCAGCGCCGGCCTATGGGCCCAGCGACCGAGCATCACTTGAGGATGTAGTACGTGCCGCGCTTGTCGCCGACGCGCAGGATGAGGCCGCGCTCAACCATGTCCACAAAATCGCGCCGCAGCGTCTCCGGGTTCACATCCGGGCAGAGCGCCTGGTAATCGCGGTTGGTGATGCGGCCGTTGGCCTTGAGGTAGTCCAGCATTTTTTGCCAGCGTTGCTGCTGCGCCGTCTGCGGCACGGGGAGCGTCTCCGGCTCGGCCGATTTGGCGTATAGCGTCACGGCGAAGCCGGCGTCGGTTTCCTCGAAGGCCGGCGGCGGCTGATCGGCCTCCTTCATCGCGCGCACCATGCGGTCTATGCCGTAGCCCAGCCGCTCGATGAAGCCCAGGTCGGCCAACACTTGCACGATCGCTTCGTTGCGCGAGTAGCGTTCGCGCAGCAGGTTCTTCAAGGTGATGTGGCCGGGCAGCCGGCCGGGGCTGCGCACTTCAACGCGATCGGCGAACACCAGCACATGGATCTGGTTGCCCACCAAGCGATAGTCGCGGTGGGCGACGGCATTGACCACGGCCTCGCGCAGGACTCCCGGCGGGTAGAGCGGCTCGTCGCTGCGCTGCCAAGCGCGCAGGCGCGCGCGGCGCGGCATGTTCTCGTCCAGAAAGGCTTCAGCGCGGCGAATCTGTTCCGGCAGCGTCCCGCCGATGGTTTGCCGGGCGAAGACGTCGCCCATCTCGGTGCCGCCAAAGCGCGCGCACAGGATTTCCGCGCCGCGCACCCAGCGCTGCGGTTGCCGGCCGAACAGCAACAGTCCGGCATAAGTGGGCTTGATCTGCGCGCCGCGCTTGACTACGCATCCTCGTCGCAGCAAGACGTCCTCGGCCGTCTCATCGCCGATGACCATCTGCTGCACGTAGGCCTCCACTTTGGACCAGTCCAAATCGTCGCGGCTGGCGCCGCTCGGCACGGTGGACTCCCACGTGCCTTCGCCGCGCACCAGCATCAGTTCGCGCAGCGCACGCGCACCTAGGACGACGTTGCGGCCGTCCTCGCGGATCAGGTAGCGCCCATCTAGGCTATACACGTTGGGCAGGCCTTCCGGCACCTCGACGATCAAGGCTTCCGGCGCGCCTGCGTCGTCGCCGACGAAGTAGGGCAGCGGCGCGATCAGGCGCGGCTCGACCATCAGCATCGCCTGCAGCGCGCGGTCGCGCACCTCGTCGGGGGAGACTCTGTCCTTCGCGCTCAGAGGCACAACGACCACGCCGCCGCGCGCGTTAGCCAGCGCGACCAGCGCCCGCGCCATGCGCTCCGGCGCGGCAGCGTTAGGCGAGAGCACCTCGATGCGCGCGCCGGGGCCGGCGGCGAGCAGCTTCTTCAAATCGGCGCTGGTCAGCATCCTAGAAGCGAGTGTCGGCCGAGCGGTGGCGAATGTCAAGACGGCTCAATGCACCCGGCTTCGTCGCGCCGGTCATCGCACAATATAGGTAGCGATCACCTCATCGCCGCGGCGCAGCACTACCTCGTCGCCTACGCGCCACATCGCTTCGGACTGATTCCAGAACAAGTTAGTGGGCGCGTCTACGCCGCTGGTCGTGTGCAAATTGATAAAGCTCTCCTTGAACAACGCCACGTTGCCGAAGGTATAGACCTTG
Source organism: Thermoflexales bacterium (assembly GCA_025056965.1). Classification (GTDB taxonomy): domain Bacteria; phylum Chloroflexota; class Anaerolineae; order J036; family Brachytrichaceae; genus JAAFGM01. The sequence continues at coordinate 5,831 of JANWVF010000001.1, forward strand.
CCGCGCGGGTTGGAAAGCGTCCAGCCGGTCAGATCCACATCGTCGCCCTCGTTGACGATCACCACGGCTTCGCGCGAGGGTTGGCCGGGATAAACGACGGCGCTGATCCGCACCTTGGGGCTTGCGCTCCCGGCGGACTGCCCTGCCGGTCGAGGCGTCGCAGTGGGCGCCGGCAAAGCGGTTACCTCAGGCATCGCAACTTCCTGGGCCACCGCGGGCAATGCGGTTGCCTGTGCGCCGCCCGCGTTCTCGGCGGCAGGACGGGCAACATCAGGGGTGCTGAGCGACTGAGATACGGCGTTCGTGGCTTGGATCGTCGGTGGACGAGTCACAGCCCGCGTATATGCTTGCACGACGAGGAACGCAGTGACTGCCGAGACGAGCACGTTGATTAGCAGAAAGATGATCCAGTGACGAGCCCGAAGCGGTGACTGCATGCGAGCAATATTAGCACGCGCGCGTTGGGCAGATTGCCGCATGCAGAACATCTGTGCTAGACTGCCCGGCATGGCGACGGTGATCCGATTGGATGAGGCGCTGCTGGCCTATGCCAAGCATCTGGAGCGCCGGCCGATCAGCGACAACACGCGCAAGGCGTTCTGGGGCGACGTGAACTTATTCGCTCGCTTCGTCGTGGCCGAGAGCCGCTCCGTCCCCCCGCTGACGGCCATCACCGCTGACCGCATCCGCGCGTTCATCGCCCACGAGGAGCGCCGCGCGAACGCCAATAACCCCAAATCCGTCGAGCGCCGCCTAACGTCGGTCAAAGTGTTCTTTCGCTGGTTGCGCGAGTGCGGCTATATCGCGGTAGATCCCGCCGAGGGCGTGCCATACAAGCCGCTGGTGGATCCGCTGCCCGCGTATTTGACCGAAGCCCAAGCCGCGGCTGTGCTGCAAGCCGCGCGCCGGATCGCGGCCGGCGCGCGCGCCGACACGCGACCGCTGGCCGTCATCCATCTGGTGCTGGAGACCGGCATCAAGAAGAGCGAATGCCTGCGCCTGACGCGCGACGATCTGGACCGCGACGCGCGCCGGGTGTGGATTCGCTATGACAAAAAGCACCTCAAGTTCAAAGAGCGGCAACTGCCCATCTCCGCCGAGTGCGCGCAGGTGTTGGATGAGCACATCCGACGCCGTCAACCGCGCGGTCGGTTGTTCGACTGCACCGGCCGCAACCTCGAATACATCTTCAACCGCAAGATCGCGCCGCAGGCCGGCCTGTCCTCGCTCACCTTTGAGATGATGCGCTGGACGTGCGCGCTGCGCGACTACCGCGCCGGCGCGATGGACGAAGAGCAGCTTCAATACAAATATGGCCTATCGCCGCTGGCTTGGAAGGAGATGGAAGCAAAGCTGGCCCGCATCGTCCGACACGAAACCGACCGCGCCTTAGACGCGCGCCTGGACGGCGGCGCGACGGATGAACACCAGGCCGACGACTGACCCGACGCCGGCTGCTACGACCAACGTCGGCAACAGCGCCCGGCGCAGCGCAAACTCCAACCCGAGCGCGATCGTCGGCAGGATCTCCGTGCCGACGCGAGGGATCTGCACCAGCATCGCGATCGTCGGGGTGAGCAGGTGGCCGAGCATCACCCATCCGGCGCTCGTCGCGATCAACCGCAGGGCAAACAGCGGCCTGGCCGCCGGCCATAGTCCGCGCCGCGCGAAGATCCTCTCCTCCACGGATAGCGCTGCGTCGCCGGCGAGCGCGCCGAAGACGAACGTGATGGCGGTGAGGACAGGGTCGCGCACCAGATCGGTGCGGCCGGCGGTGGTCAGGTCGCTCCAAACCCCCACCAAGACGACCCCGAAGGCATAGCAGGCGACGAGCGGTAAGCGGCGGGTCATGCGGTGATCTCAGACGCGCGGCGCACGTGTGACCCCCAGGTCGTTACGTGGCCGCTTCTTCGGCGCGGCGCAAGTCGGACCAGCGCAGGCCTTCGCGCAGCATGAAGAACGCGCCGAGCAGCGTGACCGGCAGCCATAGCACCCCATGCAGCGTGAGCACATAGGCCGCGGCGAGCGAATCGTCTACCCCCAAGGCGCGCATGGCCAACATCCCCCCGGCATCGAAGGTGCCCACCGCGCCGGGCGCGCCGGGGATGACGGTGAACAAGTTGGACAAGCCGTTGATCAGCATGAGGCCGCCGAAGGGCAAAGCAATATCGAACGCCTGTGCTACGCTCGCGTACTTCACTGTCTCCAGCAGCCAGACGACAACCGTGCTGAGGAAGGTCGCCAACAGGTCGCGTGGGCTGCGCAGGCTCCGCGCGCCTTGCACGAAGCGATGCACTAACTCCAGCAGGGGCGCTTGGAAGCGATGCGGGATGAGCCGAGTGATCACCCTCTCTGCCAGGCGATTAGCGCGCGTCGGCGCCAGCGCCATCCAGAAGAACACTGCGCTGGCCACGGCGAAGAGGACAATCGCCAGGTTGATCACTTGTCCGGCGCGCGCGCTCACGTTCGGCGCGGATTGTAGGCCGATGAGGGCAAAACCGATCATCACGATGCCGTCCATCATGCGCTCGATCAGCACCGTGGCCAAGCTCGAGGCGATGGGCACGCCCTCATCGCGCCGCAGCACATAGGCGCGGAGCAGCTCGCCGATGCGCGCTGGATAGATGTTGTTGCCCATGTAGCCGATCACAACGATTGGGAAGAGCCGACCTGCGCTTACCGCTTTCAGCGGGCGCAGCAGATAGGACCAGCGCCACGCGCGCATGATCACGCTGACGAAGTAAAACGCGATGCCGGGCAACAGCCACAGGGGGTTAGCACGTTGCACCGCGCGCGCGAATTCGTCGAAGTGAATCCCGCGCAGCGCCAGAAAGAGGAAGACGATGCTGATGGCGACGCCGATCCAGACGAGCCAGCGTCGCATATCAAGGAGCGGACGCCTGGACGGTCGGCGGCTTAGCGCGCGGGACGCGCGGCCATGTGGCCGAGTAGAACGCCAGGTAATCCGGAACGCGCAATGTCCAGTAGCTATCGTCGTGGCCGCCTTCGCCGATCTCGGCGTAGTAGGCTACCCCGGCGTCATCGAGGTCGTTCATGAGCTTCCGCATATCTATCTTCGCCCAATCCGAATCTCCGGAGTCCAGCCAGATGCGCAGCGAGTGCAACTCGTCAATCGAGCGCGCCATGCTGAGCATGCTGAAGTTGGGCGGCACGCCGACCAGCTTGGTGAACACCGAGGGGCTGTGGCCACCGACGGCGCTGAACAGATCCGGATGAGCAAAAGCGATCTCGATAGACCAGTAGCCGCCGCGCGAGATGCCGCCGATGGCGCGCCCCTCGCGGTCCGCCCACGTGCTGTAGTTCTGGTCAACGTATGGGATGAGTTCGTTGACGATGAAGTCCTCGTATGAGCCTGGGCCGGTGTTCGTCCAAGAGTACTTGCTGGCTTGGCCGGCGCGCATGTCTGCGCCGGGCATCACGATGATAAAAGGCGGCAACACCCCCAAGCTCATCTGCACGTCGGCTACGCGCGGCACGCCATCGTATATCCATCCGCCCTGCTCAAAGGCCGTGCCGTGGATCAAGTAGAGCGTCGGATAGGCATGCTGCTCCGGGTCATAGCACGGCGGCAAATAGATGTGCACCGTGATCGGCACGACGGTAATGTTGCTATCCAGCGTCTCGGTGATGAGCTGGCCAATGGGATGCGGACAAGTCGTCACCCCGTCCGGCGCGGGCGCGGCTTCCGCGCGCGGCGGGCTGCGCAACTCCGGCGTCGCGGTGGGCGCAGGCGTCGCGATGGGTTGAATGCGCACGGGTGCGGCCGATCGGTCTGCCAACGCAATCCACTCGCGCCGCGGATGGGAGATGGCCGAGAGCGCGCCTGCGGCGGCTTCAAGCACAGGCGCCGGGACGGCCGCTGGGTTGCTCGACAGCGCCGGCACTGCGGGCGTCTGAACGTAGATCACCTGAATGATGCCCGGGTCGTCGGCGGATGCTTGGCGCAGCGTTGAAGCGTAGATTGCGACGAACACGAGGCCGGCGACAATCACGCTGGCCACGAGCGCAATGGCCAGCCTCGCTTTGCCGTTGACAAGCAAGGGAATGCGGCTGGCGTAGTATGTATCTCTTCGGACGCGCATGGTTGTCTCCGGTGTGGCGGCGTAGGCTCGCCATGCGGCGCGAACCTTGCTCGGTGCGCCGTTGGGTCAATCGGCAGGATGGGTTACGGATGCCACTCGCGCCTCGCGCCAGCGTTTAGAGAGGGCGCGAGCCTGGAACTCGGCGCGGAATGAGCTGCGCACTAGCGGCCCGCTCTCCACCCATTTGAAGCCCATGGCGTAACCGATGCGCCGGAACTCGGCAAACTCCTCCGGCGTGTAATAGCGCTCGATCGGCAGGTGGCGCTTGCTGGGTTGCAGATACTGTCCCAGCGTCAGGATGTCCACGTCAATGGCACGCAGGTCGCGCATCACGTCCAACACCTCCTCGGGCGTCTCGCCCAGGCCGAGCATGATGCCGGTCTTGGTCACTGCGTCGGGCTGGATCGCCTTGGCGTTGCGCAGCGTCGCCAACGCCCACTCGTAGCGATCTTGCGGTTGCACCCGCTTGAAGAGCCGCGGCACGGTCTCGACGTTGTGGTTGAGGATGTCCGGCTCTTCGCGCATGACGATTTCGAGCGCGGCGCGGTTGCCCTTGAAATCTGGGATCAACACCTCAATTGTGCAATCCGGCTGGAGTTCGCGCACCTTGCGGATGGTCAGGGCGAAGATCGGCGCGCCGCCGTCGCGGCGCTCGTCGCGGTTGACCGACGTGATCACGACGTGCTTGAGGTCCATGGCTTTGACGGCCTGCGCCACGCGCAGCGGCTCGGCCCAGTCCAGCGGGCGGGGCATGCCGGTTTTCACGTCGCAGAAGCCGCACGAGCGCGTACACACGTCGCCCATGATGAGGAAGGTCGCCGTGCCGCGCCCCCAGCATTCGGCGATGTTCGGGCAGTTGGCTTCTTCGCAGATGGTGTGCAGCGACTTGCTGCGCATCAGGCGCTTGAGGTTGTGGTATGTCTCGCCGGACGGCATGCGCACCTTCAGCCATTCTGGCCGGCGCGCTACGGCCGGACGCGCGTCGGTCGCCACAGGAATCCCTGCTGCCGGGATTACGTCTGGAGCGAGTGTCATGACGCAGGGATTCTAGCAGAAGGGCGCGAATCGGCGGCTCACCGGCGCAACACGACGCGCGCTGGGCCGGCATCGTTATCAGCGATCTTCAGCGGCAGTGCCA
>JANWVF010000044.1 GCA_025056965.1 Thermoflexales bacterium
CGGCCGACCGCTACGCTAAGCAGACGGCTCAACGACTGCGTTCGCAGCGATCACATCGCGCAGATAGTAGCCGCTGTCCTTGATCGTGCGCTTCTGCGTGGTGTAATCCACGTGCACGATTCCGAAGAACTGCTGGTAGCCCAAAGCCCACTCGAAGTTGTCGAGCAGAGACCAGACGAAGTAGCCGCGCAGATCCACGCCATCTTGGATCGCCCGTTGGGCGGCTGCGAAGTGCGCGCGCAAATAGGCGACGCGGCGCACGTCGTGCACGCGCCCATCGGTGACCATGTCGGTGAACGATGCGCCGTTCTCAGTGACGTAGATTGGGGTGCGCCCATGTGTGGCGCGGTGCAGCTTCGTCAGGATGGCGTGAAGGCCGTGTGGCCGCACTGCCCAGCCCATGAGCGTGAACTCCGGGTCGTCGTCGTAGACTGCGCCGCGCCCGGCGCGGATGTGCACCGCGCTGTAGTAGTTCACGCCGATGAAGTCGTTGCGCGCGGCGATCATCGCCATGTCGCCGGCGCGGATGTCGGCGCCGGCTAGGCGGTCGAGCATGCGTTGGCCATAGGCGCCGGTTAAGATCGGCTCGGCGAATCCCTCGTACATCCAGTCGAACTCTTGTTCGGCGGCCTGGCGATCCTCTTCGCTGTCCGAAGCCGGTAGGCGCGGCTCGAAGTTCAGCGTGATGCCCACGCGCGTCTCGGCGTCGGCAGCAGCGCGAATCGCCTGCATGCCCAGTGCATGCGCCAGCAGTAGGTTGTGCGCAGCGCGGGCGGCCAGCGCCTTGTTCTGATAGCCGGGTGCGTGCATGCCGAACTCGTAGCCCAAATAGGCGCTGCACCACGGCTCATTGAGCGTGATCCAATCCTTCACGCGGTCGCCCAAAGCGCGCACGACGACCGTCGCGTAGTCGGCGAACCATGCAGCGCTGTCGCGTGTCGTCCAACCGCCCTGCGCGTTCAGCGCGGAGGGCAGATCCCAGTGATACAGCGTGACGAACGGGCGAATATTGGCCGCCAGCAGCTCATCCACTAGCCGGTCGTAGAACGCGATCCCCTTTGGGTTGATCGCGCCGCGGCCTTCCGGCAAGATGCGCGGCCAGGCAATCGAGAAGCGATAGGCCTTCAAACCCAGTTGCTTCATCAGCGCCACATCTTCGCGGTAGCGGTGGTAATGATCGCAGGCGACGCTGCCGTCGCTGCCGTCCGTGATGGCATCTTTGTAGCGACAAAAGTCATCCCAGATGGAGCGCCCGCGACCGTCCTCGTTCGCCGCACCCTCGATCTGGTACGAAGACGTCGCCGTGCCCCACAGGAAGCCAGGGGGGAAAGATGGTGTTGTGTTCATGGTGAGTTTTTGGAGAACCAGAGAGATTTAGGAATCGGCTGCTTCGATGAGCTGCTCGGCGGTGAAGGCGAAGGCACGCCCGAAGCCGCCGATGAAGCGCCCACCGGTTGGGCGGATGCGGAAGAGGTCGAAATCCGGCAAGCTGAACATGATCGCGCTGGCCGGCAGGCGCGCCAGAAAACGCGCTTTGGCCTGCGCATAGTCCTCGCCCGCCTTCTCGATCTTGGCCGCAATGCCCTGGAGCGTCACACGGGCGAGCGACATCACCTCGGCGCGGCCGTCGTCGCCTTCGGCGATGAGCAGGCTGCATTTGGGGTTGGCCAGCAGCATGTGCTTGTGCGGTGAAAGATCGCTGAGCTGGATGAGCAAGCCGGTCAGCCTCGGCTCGACCACATACGAGGTCATCGCCGTGAACGGCTCGTCGCCGGAGCAGACGGCCAACGTCGCCTGTCGGCGCGCAAGGATAAACTCGCGGACTTCGGTCATCTCGTCCATAGCCGAATGGATTGCAGTGTGTTGTATCACAACTCGCGCGCC
>JANWVF010000095.1 GCA_025056965.1 Thermoflexales bacterium
ACGCCCCGGCTCTATACCCGTTCGGCTTGCGCGCTTGCGCCCTCCGCGTTTGTCATACCTCGTGAGTTGGGATACCCTGTTGGGACATTCTTCCACGAATCTGGAGTTGACACGCTATGACGCTGCTTGGCATTGACCTCGGCACAACCGCCGTCAAGGCGCTGCTCATCAACGAAGGCGGCGATACGCTCGCCAGCGCGACAGTCGAATACCCGCTCAGCACCCCGCGGCCGCTGTGGAGCGAGCAAGATCCGGCCGACTGGTGGCGCGGCACCGCAGAGGCAATTCGACGGGTGCTGGCGCAGGCCGGCGTCGCGGGGCGCGACGTGCGTGGCATTGGCCTCAGCGGCCAGATGCACGGCCTCACGCTGCTCGACCGAGCGGGCAACGTGCTGCGACCGGCGATCTTGTGGAACGACCAGCGCACCGCAGCCCAGTGCGACGAGATCGTGCGGCGCGCCGGCGGCCCGCTGCGCATCCGCGAGCTAGTTGCCAACCTCCCGAGCACCAGCTACACCGCTCCCAAGATCCTCTGGGTGCGCGAACACGAACCGGACGTGTATGCGCGCATCGCGCGCGTGCTGTTGCCCAAGGACTACATTCGCTACCGGCTCAGCGGTGCGTTCGCCACCGAGGTCGGTGACGCCACGGGCACCGGTTTATTGGACGTCCGCCATCGTCGCTGGTCGGATGAGCTGCTGGCGTTGCTGGACATTCCGCGCGAGTGGCTGCCTCTGTGCGCGGAGTCCCATGAGCCGACCGCCCAGGTGAGCGACGCGGCGGCGCGCGAGACCGGCCTGGCAGCCGGCACGCCCATCGTCGGCGGCAGCGGCGATCAGCCTGCGGCGGCCGCGGGCCTGGGTTCGGTGCGCGAGGGCATCGTCAACATCACGCTGGGCACATCGGGCGTCGTGTTCGCATCGGTGGAACGCTACCCACCGATCCGCGACACGGCGATCGAGGTGTTTTGCCACGCCGTGCCGGAGACGTGGTTCTTCATGGGCGTGATGCTCTCCGCCGGCGGCAGCCTGCGCTGGCACCGCGACGCGGTTGCCTTTGGCCATCCTGACCTCGTCGCGCGGCGCGAGGTGAGCGAGCCGTATGATGCGCTGCTGCACAGCGCCGCCGAAGCGCCCATCGGCGCGGAAGGCTTGATCTTCCTGCCTTATCTGACCGGCGAGCGCACCCCGCATCGCGACGCGCTGGCGCGCGGCGCGTTCGTCGGCCTCACCCTACGTCATACGCAGGCGCACCTCGCCCGCGCGGTCGTCGAGGGCATCAGCTTCGGCCTGCGCGACTCGATCGAGTTGATGCGCGAATTGGGCCTGCATGTAAACGAGGTGCGTGCGGCCGGCGGCGGCGCGCGCAGCGCGATCTGGCGGCAGATGCTGGCCGACATCCTACAGGCCGACATCACGCTGGTGAACTCAACGGAAGGCGGGGCGTTCGGCGTTGCCTTGCTAGCCGGCGTCGGCATCGGCCTCTGGCGCAACACGCGCGAAGCCTGCGACGCAGTTATCCGCGTCACCTCGCGCACGTCGCCCAGCGACGACCCGGCGGTGCTGCGCCGGTATGATGAGGCCTATGCTCGCTTCCGCGAAGCCTACCCGGCGCTGAAGCCGATCTTCGCGCGGCTTGGGCAATGAAGGTTTGCCAATTTCGCCAAATGTGCTAAAACTACCCTAATGCGGCTCGCGAGAGCCAAGTTCATTCCACGCGACCAAAAGGAGTACAGAAGCGTATGACCAGGAAGTTAGGGTTACTCACACTCGGACTCACTGCGGCTTTGATTGCCGGCTGTGCGGCGCCGGCGACGCCCGCAGCCCCTGCCGCACCTGCGGCGCCGGCCGAACAGCCCACGGCAGCGCCTGCAGCACCGGCGGGCGGCGTCACCGAGCTCACGATCTGGTGGGCGGAATGGGATCCGGCTAACTACCTGCAGGAATTGGCCAACGACTACGAGAAGGAGAAGGGCATCAAGGTCAACGTCGTGCAGGAGCCCTGGGGCACATACTACAACAAGGTCTCGGCCGAGTGGGCCGCGAAGGGCACCGGCTATGACATGGTCGTCGGCGACAGCCAGTGGCTCGGTCAAGCCGCGACGCAAGGCCACTACCTTGACCTCACCGACTTTATGAAGGAGAAGGGCCTGGACAAGACCGTGACGCCGGCGACGCTGCTCTACTACGGCACATACGATGGCAAGTACTGGGCCTTCCCGACCGAGGGTGACGCCCTGGGCTGGGCCTACCGCAAGGATCTTTTTGAAGACCCGGCAGAGAAGGAAGCCTTCAAGGCCAAGTATGGCTATGAGCTCGGCGTGCCGAAGGATCTGCTGCAGCTGCGCGACATCGCCGAGTTCTTCACGCGCCCTGAGAAGAACCTCTACGGCATCGCCGTTTACACCCAGAAGGATTACGATGCCATCACGATGGGCGCGCAGAACTTCATCTTCAACTTCGGCGCGGACTGGAAGAACGACAAGTTTGAGGTCGAGGGCGTGCTGAACACCGAGCCAGCCGTGAAGGCGCTCGAGCTGTATCGCGAGCTATACACGAAATTCATGCCGCCCGGCCTGAGCAACGCCTTCTTCCAGGAGATGAACGACGCCTTCATCAGCGGCCAGGTGGCGATGATCACGAACTACTTTGCCTTCTTCCCGGCGCTGGTGAACCCGCAAACCAACCCGAACTACTACGACAAGGTCGGCTTCTTCGCCACTCCCCCCGGCCCCGGCGGCGCGCAGTTCGCCTCGCTCGGCGGCCAGGGCATCAGCGTGAATGCCTACATCAGCCCAGAGCGCCAGCAGGCGGCTAAGGACTTCATCGAGTGGTTCGCCAGCAAGCCCGTGCAGGAGAAGTGGGCGGCGCTCGGCGGCTACACCTGCAACATCGAGGTGCTGAACTCCGACACGTTCAAGAAGGCCACGCCCTACAACCCGGCCTTTGCCGAGACGATGAACTTCGTCAAGGACTTCTGGAACATCCCCGAATTCGGCGATCTGCTCGTCGTCTCGCAGCGCGAGCTGAGCAAGTACATCGTCGAAGGCCAGGGCACGGCTAAGGAAGCACTCGATAACATCGCGCGTGAGCACACCGAGATCCTCAAGCGGGCCGGCTATCTGAAGTAACCGTCGCTCGCGCGACGACCGACTGACCCTCGAAAGAAACCAGGTTTCTGAAAAGAAACCTGGTTTCTTCGCCCTAAGATGCAACTGACCCAGACACAAACCGCACCCATGCATCGTCGGCGCTCACTGACCGACGTGCAGATCCAGGTGCTGTTCATCGCACCGACGATCATCTTGCTGGTGCTGTGGAACATCTTCCCGTTGTTCTACAGCTTGTATCTCAGCTTCACCGAGTTCTCGGTGATCAAGCCCGACGTCCCACCGGCTTGGATTGGGCTACAAAATTACAACAAGCTCCTCAACGACCCGCGCATTTGGCAATATTTCGCGCTCACCGGCCGCTACGTAGTGACTACCGTAGCGCTGCAGGCCATCATCGGCTTCGGCTTGGCGCTCTTTCTGCGCGAACGGTTCAAAGGCAGCGGCCTGGTCACCACCCTCATCCTAATCCCGATCATGATGTCGCCGGTCGTCATCGGCCTGTTTTGGAAGCTGATCTACAACCCGGCCTTCGGCATCTTTAACTACCTGATCGGCTATAGCGTGCCCAACTCCGGCCCGGACTGGCTGGGTGAGGCCAGCCGCGCCCTGTGGGCAATCATCATCGTGGACGTGTGGATGTGGAGCCCGTTCGTCATGCTCCTGTGCCTATCCGGATTGAAGGCGATTCCCGACTATCTATATGAGGCCGCAGCGATAGATCGCGCCAGCCCGTGGTTTCAGTTCTGGCGGATTACGCTGCCGCAAGTCGCACCGTTATTGTTGATCGCCATCCTGTTCCGCACCATCGAGGCGTTCAAAACATTCGACTTGGTGATGGGCTTGACCGGCGGTGGGCCGGGTGACTCGACCGAACTCATCGCCGTATACTTGTACCGCGCTGCGTTCACGCGCTTCACCACCGGCGAGTCCAGCGCGCTGGCCTACATCATCCTTGTCATCGTGATCGCCGTGAGCAACCTCTACGTCCGCTCGCTGAATCGCATCCGAGGAGAACAATGAACGATCAGTCCGGCAGTCAGTATGCGCGATTGCCGGCTCGGTAAAAACTATGGCCGTTTCGACAACCCATGCTCCGATCACCTACGCCACCCGCGTAGACAAGGTCGGCCCGCGCTATCAGATCACTCGTGCGCTGCGCATCATCGTCGTCTTGCTATACGCCGTGATCAGCCTCATCCCAGTGTTCTGGATGGTGACCGCGGCGTTCAAGTCGCGCCCGGACGTGGTGGCCATCCCGCCGAAGGTATTCTTTACGCCGACGATTGAGGGCTTCATCAGCCTGCTGACCAAGCGGGTGCTACTGCCGCCGGCGATGGTGGAAGAGTACAAGCAGCGCGACGACCTCAACTTTGCTGAGCGCATCATGGCTGAGCGCGGTCAGCGCATCACCGGGCCAAGCCAGTACGGCCAACGCTTGGTGAACTCGGTCATCATCGCAAGCGCTTCGACCGTCCTCTCGGTGTTGCTCGGCGTGTTAGCGGCCTACGCCTTCAGCCGCTTCAACGTGCCGGGCAAGGGCGACTTGCTCTTCTTCATCCTCAGCACGCGCATGTTGCCGCCGGTCGTCGTCACCATTCCCATCTTCCTGATGTACCAGCAGCTCAGGCTCTACGACACCCACCTGGGCCTGATCCTGCTCTACACGGTGTTCAACCTTTCGTTCGCCGTGTGGCTATTGAAAGGCTTCATTGATGAGATTCCGCGCGAGTATGAGGAGGCCGCGCTGGTGGACGGCTATAGCCGGCTGCAAGCCTTCCGCAAAGTAGTGCTACCGCAGGCGATCACCGGCATCGCCGCCACCTTCGTGTTCTGCCTCATTTTCGCTTGGAATGAATATGCCTTCGCGCTGATGTTGACAAGCGAGCGCGCGCGCACCGCCCCACCCAGCATCCCGACTGTGCTCGGCACCGGCGGCATCGAGTGGTCGGCCATTGCGGCGGGCACGCTCGGCTTTTTGATTCCGGTCATCATCGTGACGTTCGCCTTGCGCGATTACTTGCTGCGCGGCGTGACGTTCGGCGCGCTGCGCAAGTGAGGCGGTATGCTTTGCCGTTGAGCCTGCGACCCACTTTCGTCGTCGCAGCCCTTAGCCTTAACACTTAAGCGATGGCAGACATTGAACTTAAACAGGTGGAGAAACGCTTCGGCGAGCATTACGCCGTGCGCCCCCTCGATCTGTTCATCAAGAACGGTGAATTCGTGGCGCTGCTCGGCCCGTCCGGCTGCGGCAAGACGACGACCCTGCGGATGATCGCCGGCCTGGAGACGGTGAGCGGCGGCAGGATCATCCTTAATGGCCAAGATGTGACCTGGCTGAAACCCAGCCAACGCGACGTGGCTATGGTCTTCCAGTTTTTCGCGCTGTATCCGCACCTCACCGCTTGGGAGAACATCGCCTTCCCGTTGCAAGCCGAGGGCGAGAGCCGCGAGAACATCAAGCGACGAGTCAAAGAAGTGGCAGAGCTATTGAGGATTGAACCGCTGCTCAAATCGCGCCCCGGCGCGCTCAGCAGTGGTGACCAGCAGCGCGTTGCGCTGGCGCGCGCGTTGGTGCGCCGGCCGTCGTGCTTCTTGATGGATGAGCCTCTGGGCGCGCTCGATGCCGACTTCCGCGAGACGATGCGCTCGGAAATCAAGCGCTTGCACATCCTGCAGAACGCGACGACGGTCTACGTCACTCACGACCAGATCGAAGCGATGGCGATGGCCGATCGCATCGTAGTGATGAGCCAAGGCGTAGTGCAGCAAGTCGGCACGCCTGCCGAGGTATATCACACCCCGAGCAATTTGTTCGTGGCCCAGTTCATCGGCAGTCCCGGCATGAACTTGGTCAAGGGAACTTGGGCCGATAACGTCGTGGCGCTGCCGGGTGGCAATCGCTACGCGCCGCCCGACGGTTGGCCGGCGGCCCTGCACCGCGGACTATCCGGCAGCGGCGTCATCGTCGGCTTCCGTCCGGAGGCGGTGCAGATCCATCCCAACGGGCAATTAGCCGCCGGTGTGTACTCCGTGGACTTGCACGGCTCATACACCATGCTGGTATTGGAGATGGGCGATGATCACTCCATCCATGCCCGGGTCAGCCGGGATGCTCACTTTACCGTCGGCGAGACGATCCGCTTCGATCTCAACCCATCTATGGTGCGTTTCTTCGATCCCAAGACCGAGCGCGCGATCGCGCACTCGGCTTGATTTTCAGGGCTAGCCGTGGCGACAGTTGAGTTAAGTCATATCACCAAGAAGTTCGGCTCAGTCGTCGCGCTGAACGACGTGAGCTTCACTGTGAAGGACGGCGAGTTCTTCGTGCTGTTGGGCCAGACCGGCGCGGGCAAGACGACTACCCTGCGCGTGATCGCTGGGCTGGAGAAGCAAAATGCGGGCGATGTGTTCTTCGACGGCGTGCCGGTCAACGATGCGACGCCGGCCGAGCGCGATACCGCCTTCGTCTTTCAGTACTACTCGCTGTACCCGACGATGTCGGTATACGACAACCTAGCTTTCCCCCTACGCGCGCCGGGCCGCAACCTGAGCGAGGCCGAGATCAAACAGCGCGTTCACGAGGCCGCGGAGCGCGTGCGCATCACCCACCTGCTTCAGCGCTCCACGCGTAACCTGTCGGGCGGTGAGATGCAGCGCGTGGCGATCGGGCGCGCGTTGGTGCGTCGCCCCAGGATCTTCTTGATGGATGAGCCGCTGTCGAACTTGGACGCCAAGTTGCGCGAGGCCTTGCGCATCGAGCTGAACCGGCTGCAACGCGAGGCGCACAGCACGACCCTGTTTGTCACCCACGACCAAATCGAGGCGATGACACTGGCCGATCGCGTCGGCGTGTTGCGCGATGGCGTGCTGGTGCAAGTCGGCACGCCACGCGAGATCTACGACTTCCCGGCCACTACATTCGTGGCCAAGTTGGTGGGCGTGCCGCGCATCAACCTCTATGACGCCGTGCGCACCGACGGAAAGATCCGCGTGCCGGACAGCACGATCGAACTGGCCGCGCCGCCGCATGCCGCGCTGCCGGAATCGTTCACGCTCGGTTTCCGGCCGGAGGATGTGCAAATCGGCCCCGATGGGGATTTAACCGGCCAAATCAGCTTGCTCGAACCACTCGGCGTGGAGACCATCGTGCATATCCGCTCGGGTCGGCACAGCCTGCTCAGCACTGTGAGCGGCATCGCCGACTTTAGCATCGGCAGCGAGGTGCGCTACCGCATCGTGCGCGAACGGCTGCACTTCTTCGATCGCAAGACCGGCCACCGCCTATCGCTCAACTGAGGCCTGCCACATGAACCCTACGCTGCAATTCCTCCTCTTTATCGTTGGCTTTTTCGTCATCCTCGGCCTGTTCATCCGGCTGATTCAGATCGCCGAGCAGCGACTGGGCGGGAGAGTGCCCAATCAGCATTACAGCTCGATCATGGGCATCGTCATCGCCGGAATGGTGATCGGTATCCTGATGATGTTCCAACCGCTCGTCGTGGCGCTCATGGAGCCGGGCTTCTTGCTGCTGCTTATCTCGACCTTGGCTTTTATCCTGTGGAGCCACGTTTGGCCGGCGCCGCCACCCCAGTCGCAGAGCGGCGAATCGGAAGAGCGCTGAGCTGCGCCGAGCCGACGACCGCGCTTCACGGTCTCGGGCTGAGCGATGCAGAACCTGTGGAACGACGCCGAGGCTGCGGCTTTTGCGGGTGATTTGGCCCAGTGCGTCTATGCGTCGCGCCTGATCGGACGCGAGCCATCGCTGGTGCTGCACGGCGGCGGCAACACGTCGGTCAAAACCCGCGTGCGCAACGTCTTCGGCGAGGAAGAAGACATCCTCTACATCAAGGGCAGTGGCCGCGACCTGGCGACGATCGAGGCGACGGGATT
>JANWVF010000062.1 GCA_025056965.1 Thermoflexales bacterium
CGGGAAGTCCTTCGGCACGTTGATGAAGCCCAAGAACAGGGCGAACACCGACAGCACGATCAGCGGGAAGGTCATCGAGGGCACGCTCTCGGTGGCATGCGCCGCCGCCTCGGTGCGCGGCTGCCCCAGGAAGGTCATCGCAATCTGGCGCATGGTGTAGAAGGCCGTCAGGAGCGCGCTGACCACCAGCACCACGAACACCAGAGTCGCCAGCCCGTCGCCTTTAACCAGGCCGTGGTAGTAGGCGTCGGCGAAGATCTCGTCCTTGCTCCAGAAGCCGGCGGTGATGAACGGGAAGCCGGCCAGCGCCAACCCACCGATGACGAACGTCACGAACGTGATCGGCATGCGCGTGCGCAGGCCACCCATGTTGCGCATGTCCTGCGGGTCGAAGGCATGCGCGTCGTGACCGTTGTGCCCGCCGTGATCGTCGTGCCCGCCGGATGCACCGTGGTCGTCATGTCCATGGCCGGAGTGGTGGCCGTGGCCGGCGTGGCTGACGTGGTGATGGCCGTGCTCCACGCCGTGGATGACCGAGCCGGAGGCCAGGAACAGGAGCGCCTTGAAGAAGGCATGGGTGAGCAGGTGGAAGGCCGCCGCCACATATGCCCCGATGCCGACCGCCGCGACCATGAAGCCGAGCTGCGAGATGGTGGAGAAGGCCAGCACGCGCTTGATGTCGTATTGCGCCACGGCGATCGTCGCGCCCAAGAAGGCGGTGAAGGCGCCGATCAGGCCGACGAGGGTGAAGGCCGTGCCGTGCTCACCCGCCGCGACCAACAGCGGGAAGAAGCGCAGCAGCATGAAGATGCCGGCGCTCACCATGGTGGCGGCATGGATCATGGCCGAGACCGGCGTCGGGCCTTCCATGGCGTCGGGCAACCACACGTGCAGCGGCCACTGCGCGCTCTTGCCTACCGTGCCGCCGAAGATCAGGATGGCGATCAGGCCGGCCGCCGAGATGCCCAGGCCAAGCACGGCCGGCGTGGCGGCCAACTTGTCGAGCACCGCTTCGCTATGCAGGATCGCGTGGAAGTTCAGCGTGCCGGTCTCGGCATACAGATACACCATGCCCAGCAGCAGCAGCATGTCGCCAACGCGGGTCGTCATGAAGGCCTTGACGGCAGCTCTGTAGGCCGAGGGCTTCTGATAGAAGAAACCGATCAGCGAATACGAGCAGAAGCCCATCAGCTCCCAGAAGATGAACAAGGTGAGCAGGTTGTCGCTGACGACCAAGCCCATCATCGAGCCGGCGAACAGGCTGAGGTAGGCGAAGAAGCGCGTATAGCGCGGATCCGCCGCCATGTAGCCCACGCTGTAGATAAAGATCAGCGTGCAGGCCAGCGGCACCATGAACAAGAACGTGGCGCCCAGCGGATCCACCGCCACGCCGATGTTCAGCACCGTCTCGCCGGTGGGCAACCAGCCGATCTGACCGCCGATGGGCTTCTTGCCCAGATCTTTCACTTGCCAGACGTTGAAGAACACGATGAGCGACATCACTAGCGATGCGATCATCGCGAGCACGGCGATCGTCGAGCTGGTCTGGCGATAGCGGTTGGTGAACAGCGCAATGACCGCAAACGCCAGGATCGGCGGCAGCGGCGCAAGCCAGAGGAGTGTAGTCAGTGTTTCTTGCGGCATGCTCTACGTAACACGGTCTCACACAGCGCGTCGCATCGTGCGCAGCACGCGGCGCACGACGACGATGCGCCTAGAGTTTCATCTGATCTAGCTTCTCCGGGTCAATGCTGCGGGTGACGCGGTAAACCGAAATGACGAGCGCCAAGCCGACGGCGGCTTCGGCAGCGGCGATGACGAGGACGAAGGCCGCGAACGCCAGGCCGCCCGAGGACGCCGGCGCCAGGTAGCGCCAAAAGGCCAGCAGGTTGATGTTGGCGGCGTTCAACATCAGCTCGACGCCCATGAGCAAGGCGATGGCGTTCTTGCGCGCCAGCACACCGTATAGGCCGATGCAGAACAGCGCCGATGACACGACGAGATACCACCACAGCGGGATTCCGTTGAGCACGTTTTGCATGGATTCCTCGACAACGAATGAAGCGCGCTTCGGGTCTAGTGGTCGGCGGTCGAAGCGACTGCGCCCTCCGGCAGCGCCGCCGCATCCGGCTTCATGCCGGCCTGCCGCATCGCCTCGGCTTCCTCAGCTGCCTCTTCGGCCTGACGTTGGCGATCCTCGATGACCTCGGCGGGCCGACGCTGGCGCGCGACGAAGATGGCCCCGGCCAGCACCACGTCCACCAAGAAGGCGATCAGCAAGAAGGGCAGGAGATATTGATTCAGGTCTACCAAGGCGCGGCCGAAGTCGGCGATGTAGGTCTCCGGCACGGGCGGGATCGGCTGGCCTGCGGGCGTCCACTGGATGCCGCCGACGTCGCGCGGCGAGGCGTTGCCGGCGATCAGCGAGATCACCGGCCAGCGCGCCACGTCAACCGTGGTGCGCAGCGGGCCGAACAAGAGCAGCAGCACGAAGAAGATGATGCCCGCCACCACCGCGGCGGCCGTGGCCTGCGAGTTGCGCGGCACCATGCCCTGCATGCCGCGCGTGAGCATCACGGCAAAAATGATCAGGATGGAGATCGCGCCGATGTAAATCAGCACCTGTGCCACGGCAAACAGGCCAATCTCAAGCAGCACGAACAGGCCGGCCACGCCGAAGAAGGTCAGCATCATCATCAGCGCCGCGCGAAACAGGTTGCGCGTAGTGACGACGAAGATCGCCGACCCCAGGATGACTAGGGCGAGCAGGATGAAGATCGCTTGTTGGATCGTCATGGTTCACGAAATTTGTAAATCGGCACGCGCGTGCCGAGAGAATCCTAGCGGCTTCGTCTGCTTCATGCGCTCACCGCGGCGATGTTCTCGGCTCGGCGCTGCGCGACCAGGGCTTCCTCTTGCAGGCGCATGATGCGCGCGCGCCGCGCGGCGATCGCCAGCGAGCCGATCAGCACAAGCGCGCTCGCGGTGAACAAGATGGCCGCCTGGACGATGGGCGTGACCAGGATGCCGCCGTTGGCCTGCGCTGCCGCCGGGCTGGTGACGAATAGCTTCATCAGCGCCATCACGACGACCAGATGCAGGATGGAGACCGGCACGAAGAACTTCCAGTTCATGTTGTGCATCTGATCAACGCGGATGCGGGGCAGCGTGCCGCGCAGCCACATGAAGACGAAGAACACGGCGGCGGCCTTGAGCAGCAGCCAAACGTAGGGCGGCAAGATCGGCCCGGCATAGCCGCCCAGGAACAACGTCGAGAACACGAAGGCCACGGCCAGCGCGTTGACGTATTCGCCCAGGAAGAACAGCGCGAACTTCATGCCGCTGTATTCGACGTGGAAGCCGGCTACGATCTCCGATTCGGCTTCCAGCAGGTCAAACGGCGAGCGCGCGGTCTCGGCGATGCCGCTGATCAGGAAGATCAGCGCACTGAGCGGGAAGAACACGATGAATGGGATGCCCGGGTTGCCGTCCAACGTGGTCTGACGGTTGACGATGTCAATCAGGCTCATCGAGCCGGTGAGCATGACCACCGGCAGCACGTTGAGGAGCATCGGCACTTCGTAGCCGACCAACTGGGCCACGGTGCGGAACGCGCCGAGCAGCGCGTATTTGTTGTTGCTGCCCCAACCGGCCATGATGATGGCGACGATGCTGCCCGAGCCGATGGCGATGATGTAGAACACGCCGACGTTCAGGTTTGTGCCGACGACGCCCGGCGCAAACGGCAGCACGGCGTAGGTGGTGAGGGCAAAGATGGCGATGACCAGCGGCGCGAGGTTATAGACCCAGCGATCAGCCGTCGCCGGCGTGGTGTCCTCTTTGGTGAACATCTTGATGCCGTCGGCGATCGGCTGGAGCAGGCCGAACGGCCCGGCCTGGTTCGGCCCGACGCGATCTTGAATGCGCGCGACGACTTTGCGTTCGACGTAGGTGAGCCCCATGAACGACAGCGCGGCGAAGGTGCAGAGGATGACCGCCGCCAGCCCCATGGTGACCAAGTCGGCGAGGAAGGGGCTGAACCCCAAAATGCTTTGGATGATCCCCGCGATGAAATCGCCGATGATCTTGAGCAGATCGTTGATGAAATTCATAAGCCCAGTCTCAACAGCCGGAAGCGTGTCCTAATTTATTCCCAGTCCAGCGCCCCTTTGCGCCAGGCGTAGAGCAGCGCGATGAGCAGCACCACGATGAAAAGGATGGCGTTGGCGACGGCGAAGAACGTCAGCGAGTTAAACGCCACGGCAATCGGGAAGAGCAAAATCGCTTCGATGTCGAACAGCACGAACACCAGGGCGAGGATGTAATACTGCACGCGGAATTGCACCCAGGTGTCGCCGACCGTCTCCATGCCGCACTCGTAGGTCTCTAGCTTGGCTTTATTGGGTTTCTTGGGGCGCAGCAGCGCAGCTGCAACAAGCGCTACACCCATCAGCAGCGCCGCCGTCACGAGCATCACACCGACAAACGCAAAGTCCGTCCTCATAGGTCTATGCACGATTTAGCCACAGCGCCGTAGCCGAGGGTGCGCTTGCGCGGCGCTGTGGCTAAGTGAGAGATGCGAGCTAGTACCAAACTTCACAAAACGCGCGCATTATAGCCGCACCGATTTTGTAGCGTCAAGGAGCGATTCCCGGCCAGGGGAAACGCATCACTCATTTTAAGGTCGCGCCCGCTTGGAGCACTTTGAGCAGGTAGTCGTTGTCCCACCCCGCACGCTGTCGCTTCCCCGCCAAGCTGTCTTTGGCCGTCTTCTCCAGCTTGAGCAAGTTCAACG
>JANWVF010000070.1 GCA_025056965.1 Thermoflexales bacterium
ATTGGGTTGGGCTGAGGGGTGAAATGACGATTGCAGGCCTTGCACAGGTAGCGCTGGCTGCCGCTGTGATTCTTGCCTCGTTTGACCACCGATTCGCTTTGGCATCTTGGACACTTCATGTATCCAATTTTATTTACTCCCTTTCCCTGAACATCCGTGTCGCACTGCAATATAATTCAGCGCATTAGAAAAGCAGCGCCAACGAACAAGGCGCGTCACCGTTGCCTCATCTGCCGGCTATTCAAAAAACCTGGGTTGGGCTGCGGATAGCGAGCATTCTCTGGTTAAGCGGTCACTTAGAGCGAGGTGAATCTAGATGAGCAAGGTGAGTCGTCTCTCAATTGGGCTGGGCGCAGTGATGCTGCTCACGTTGACGGCATGTGTGGGCAATCCCGTATTCAGCAGGCTCTTCGACCGCCGAGTGACGCCAGCCGTGCCAGTGGATGTATCCCCCAAAGTCGCCGCGCAGCTTCGAGACTTCGACTTCGCAGTGCAAAGCTTACGCGACACCTACCTCAACGCTGAAGCAATTAACGACGCTTGGCAGACGACCGTCGAGACCGAACGGCTCAAGATCGCTCAGGGCAACGGTGATGAGGCGCGCTTCATCGAGAGCCTACAAACAATTATCGAAGCGCTGAATGATGAGGACGTGATCCTCTTGCCGCCCGTGCAGAGTCAATCATCAGGATCAGGCAGCTCCGGCGGCTACTCTGGCATCGGTGTCTTGATTGATCTACCGCGCGAGGGCAAGAATCGCCTGCTGGTGCTGGCCGTGTATCCCGATTCACCGGCCGACCGCGCCGGCATCAAGCCACACGATGCCATCATCGCCATCGAGGGCGAGCCGGTGACTTTCGCCAAGCGCAACGAGTTGATCCCTAGGCTGCGCGGCGAGGCAGGCAGCAAGGTGAAGGTGACCGTGCGCACCCCCGGCCAGCCCCCGCGCGACGTCGTCCTGACGCGGCGACCGATCGAGCCGCGCAGCCCGATCAGCTACAGACGCCTGCCCGACACGAACATCGGTTACATCGCGCCGAACCCGTCGCAACTGGCTTCGATGCGCGCCGACACCGCCAACGCCCTGCGCGACCTGAGCGCCGATCGGAACGTGGACGGGGTAGTGCTTGATTTGCGCGTCATCCGCGGCAGCGAGTTCCCACTGGAAGACATGCTCACGCTCTTTGTAAACGGTCAAGTGGGCACAGTGCAGACGCGAGGGAAGAAAGAGAAGATCGAGATCGCCGGCAAGAGCATCGCCGGATCTCAAGAGCTACCGCTGGCGGTGCTCGTCAGCGACCTAACCAGCGGGCCGGCTGAGGCGTTCGCCGGCATCTTACAAGACCTGGGCCGGGCGCAGATCATCGGGACGAAGACGAGCGGCCAGATCGCGCAGTTCACCACGGCGACATTGCCCAGCTCGCGCCTGCGCATACAGATTCCCGTTGGCGATTACGTCGGCATCAAGAACAATAGCTGGCGCGGCAAAGGCGTGACGCCGAACATCACGTCCGAGTTGGACTGGGAGGACTTTACGGCCGAGGATGACCCGCACATCAAGCAGGCCATTGATGCCCTAACTGCCCCTTAATTTCTCTTCTCGGCGAACCAGCGAGGAGTGAGTTGGGCGCGCCATGTCACGAATACCCCTGTAACCTGCCGGCTCAGTTCCTGATGATCGCGCCTTCCGGCGGCGTGAAGCCCGGTCCATAGCGATAGACTGCCTGCCAAGGCACATACTTGCTGATGACGCGCTCGTTGATCAGCGTCTCGCCGTTGCGCGTGACGGTGCGCGTGAAGGAGACCGTGGCGCCATTCACAGCGTACTCAACTTGCTTAGCCTGGCCCGGTGGCACTTCTCCCTCCGGATCCGGCTCATAGATGTCCGGCCCGTGCGGCACGACATCGGTGATCGTCGGAGGGCTGATCACGACTTGCCGGCCGTCCGGCGTGCCGTAGAGTTTGAAGGTGAGCGTCACGCGCGCGGGGTCATAGACGGTCTCGATCAGCAGGTGAGCGCTCGTGTCGTTGACGAACTTAAAGTCCGCATAGGGCGAGAACACCGAAGCGTCGAAGCCGGGACCCATGCCGCGCTCGTAGTAGCTCACGCGGTAGCCGTGGGGGTAGCGCTCGATAATGGGGAAGCCGGCGCGCAGCGCGGCTTGGTAGGCCGTAGTCGAGACTTGGCATACCCCACCCCCGATGCCCTTCACCGTCCGGTTCCCAACGATGATCAGACCTTCCTGAAAGCCTTCCTTCTCCGAAATCTCCCCCAAGTGTTCGTTGAAGGAGAAAACTCCGCCGGGCGGCACGACCACGCCGTTGAGACGCGCCGCCGCAACCCGAACGTTGGCCAGCCGAGCCGGGCTGGAGCCTTTGAAGAAGGTAGTGGCCTGGGTAATGAGCTGGGTAATGCCGAGGTCTTGGGCAGTGGCCGTGGCCGGTATGGGCGCCGGCACGGCGTTGACTACCAGTGTCGCCGTGCGATTGCTGCTGCGCGCCGCAGCCTCCAGCGCATCAAGGCTCGCCTCCAGATTCAGCTCGCGCGCGTCGCGTGAGGGGGCGATGACGCGCAGTTGGCCGGTCGCCGGGTCGAACGCAAAACGCGCGTTCTGCGCCTTCTGTGCCACGGTCTCGCTCAGCGGCTCCAGCAGCGCGCGCAGCTTCTCGCGCCGCAGCCGAATGCTGATGTGGGCCGGGTCGTCCGGCAATTGCTGGATCAGCACGAAGTCGAGCAGATCATCTTTGCGAATGCGGAATGCTTCGCTGGGCGGCAGCGGATTGCCGGCGTCATCCCAGCGCGGCGCCATCACCACCAGGTCGCCGCTCAAGATACGCGCAATTTCGTCGGCGGCCGCGGCCACCGAGGCAACTTTTGGCTCGAGCGCCTTGTAGGGCAGCACGATGTCCGCCGGCCGGTTCGTCAATAGCACTGAGCTGATCATCTGCGCGGCCAAATCTTCGTCGAGTTCTCGACCGACCTGAGAAGGCAATGCGCGCGGGACATTGCCCTCGAATACCAGGCGCGCATCTATTGCCGGGCGCTCGGTCTGCTTGGCCACCTGCCGCACGATGTGCACAATCTCGCTGCCGTCTACGCGCACCACAGGCGAAACGTCTATGCCATACCACCATGCCTCGAAGCGCTGGCGAATTTGAGTGAGGAGATCGCCTTGACGACCGACGCTGAGCGCGACGCGCGCCGTCTCTGCCGGATCGAGGCCAACGCCAAAGTCCGCCGGGCGGAAGACGAAGCGCCGATCGGCGGCCCGCACGTTGATCGCCGGCAGATGGAAATATTCAGACTGGATCTGCGCGATGGCGAAGACCTCTTCGGGCGTCATGCCGCTCAGGTCTATGCCCTGTAGGCGCACGCCAGGGAAGACGCGGTTCTCGTAATGGACGTGGTGATAGGCTAACGCGCCGACCACATATGTCACGCTTACGACCAGCGTCGCGAACACGAAATAGAGGGGGCGAAACAGACTCCTCAGCATCGCCTGCGCATTGTCCGCGGCAGCGCTCGGGCCATTCCCGAATTCTATCCGCTTAAGGTTAGCGTGTGCCTCACTGTGCCTGGTTGCGCGCCTCGCTCAACATGGCCTGCGCCGCGGCGACGAGCCCATCCCGGTCGCCCGATTCGATGAGGTGACCGAGCCGCTCCCCAGCGTTCAGGCCGACGAGCTGTGCGCCGGCGGCCAAGTATGTGCGTGTCTCGCTCGGTTGTACCCCACCGCTCACCCACAGCGGAATGTCCGGCAGGGGGCCACGCAGCGCGCGGATGAACGCCGCGCCGCCAATCGCGCCCGCAGGAAAGACCTTGACCACGTGCGCGCCCAGCCGCCAGGCATGCACGATCTCCGTTGGCGTCATGCCGGCAGGGATGGCAACCACGCCGGCTTCGCGGCAAGGGCGGATGATGTCGGTCTCGCAGATCGGGGAGACCAAGAACTGCGCGCCGGCTTCAATGCACCGGCGCGCCTCGGCAGCGTCGGTCACCGTGCCGGCACCGATCAACACATCCTCGGCCACCTCCGCGCACAGGGTTTTGATCACCTCAGGCGCGTCCGGCACGCTCAGCGTAATCTCGACGCAGCGAAAGCCGCCTGCGACCAGCGCGCGCGCCAACTCTAGGGCGCGGTGAGCTTGGGCGACGCGAACGATGGCCACCACCTGCTCACGGAAGAGCGCGCGCATCCGGCGTTCGATCGGCAGCATAGCTGTTGCTCGGCGCGCCGCGGCAGCCTATGGGCGCTGATCGAGCGGCACGTAGTGCACGTTCAACGGTCCGATGTACTCCGACTGCGGCCGGATGAGCACGTTGTCCTTATACTGCTCGATCACATGTGCGGCCCAGCCGGCGATGCGCGCGCACGCGAACATCGGGGTAAATAGATCAATCGGGATGCCCGCGTAGTACAACATCGAGGCGCTGTAGAAGTCCACGTTCGGATATAGCTCGCGGTGGCGATGCACGGCCTCGACGACCTTCAGCGACATTTCGTAATACTTAGGTTGGCCAACCTTGCGCCCCAGCTTCTCCGCCCACCTGTTCAGGTGTTCAGAGCGTGGGTCGCCGCTCTTGTAGATGCGATGGCCGAAGCCCATGATCTTGCGCTTGGCGGCAAACATCGCGTCAATATAGGCATCCACGTTCTCGATCTCGCCGATCTCGAGCAACATGCGCATCGTCGCTTCGTTTGCGCCGCCGTGCAACGGCCCTTTGAGCGAGGCGAACGCGCTTGATACTGCGGAATGGAGATCGGCCTGCGTGCTGGCCACTACCCGCGCGGTGAACGTGCTCGCATTCATGCCGTGATCGGCCAGCAGGATGAAGTACATGTTCAGCGCCTGCACGAAGTCGGGATCGGTGTCTGCCCCTAGCATGTAGAGCGTGTTGGCAGCGTGGCTCAAGCGCGGATTGGGAGCGATCGGCTCTTTGCCGGTGCGCAACCGTTGATAGGCCGCGCACAGCGTCGGCAGTTGCGCAATCAGTCGCACGGCCTTGCGCTGCGTCGCCTCGATGCTGATATCCTCGATTTCGGGGTCATAGAACGACAAGGAGGACACCGCGACTCGCAGCGCCTCCATCGGCACCGAGTCGCGCGGCAGGTTGCGCAGTAAGTCATACACCGGCGCCGGCAGCCACCGATTGGCCACCAAACGCGCGTTGAAATCGGCCAGCTCCGAGCGATTGGGCAGGTGACCGTTCAACAACAGAAAGGCGACTTCCTCGTAGCTAGCCTGCTCCGCCAGTTCGTGGATATTGATGCCGCGATACAGCAAGGTGCTGTTCGGGCCGTCCACTGCGCTGATCTCTGTTTGCACTGCGACGATGCCATCCAGTCCTTTCACGAAGGGTGGCTTGGTCATCGTGGGGCTGCTGTTGGTCGCGGCAGCCGGGGATGAAGTCGTCATACTCATTTCCTCTTTCTTCTCAGGTTTGGCTTTCTGCGTCGCGCCGAAGGCGACGAGAGGTTCGGGCGCAGGATTGTCCGACAAAGGATTATAGAATTGAGTTCGGATTGGCTCAGGTCGGGGAGTGCCTGAATCTAAATACTTGAGTAGTCCCGCGGATAGCCCTTATAAGCTGGAGGTTTCAGTTAGAATTTGGCTAGCTGCCAAGACGCGAGACGCGCGCCGGATGTGCTTTCAGAGAGCCGGTGGCCGGTGCGAACCGGCAGCACGATGGATCGCGCTTCCACTCGCCGAGCTTCCTGCGACGAGCAGGACG
>JANWVF010000081.1 GCA_025056965.1 Thermoflexales bacterium
GGCGAGAAGATATGCACGACCACGTCGCGATAGTCCACCAGGATCCACCCACCACCGCCCAGACCTTCGATGTGGTGCGCGTCTACGTGACACTCTTTATGCACCCGTTCTTCGATACCCTCGGCGATGGCACGCAGTTGGCGTTCGCTGGCCCCAGAGCAGACGACGAAGTAGTCGGCTATTGTGGAGAGGTTGCGCAGGTCGAGCAGGAGGATATTTTCAGCTTTCTTATCCGCAGCGGCAGAGACGATCGCGCGCGCGAGGGCCAAACTATTCTGCTCCGACTGCAAGGCCATTAATCTAAATTATACTTCTCGCTCATGGAGACGGATTTGCTGGGAGGGCTGCTGCTGCCTATCGGTCTGTGGCTGCTCCTCTCGGCTGGCACACCGAGCCAACTTCATCGCCGGTTGGCCGTTGCCACGCTCATCGCCATATCAACTGCGACGCTGACGTTCATCGCCTTCGGATTCGCGCTTGCGTTCGGCGGTTCAGAGGGCGCGCTCGGCTTCGGCATTGCGCCTGAACGCTGGATCTTCGTCGGCCTGAGCGGATTCTTCCTAGATGGCGCAACCGACCTGCAAAGCCTAGAGACGTTCATTCGCTTCTGGCCGCTGGTTGCAGCAGCAGCCGTATTGGTGGCCGGCGCGCTTGGACATCAGGCGCGCGCCTTCGCGTTGGTGGCGTATACCGTTGTCGCGGCTGGTATTGCCCTGCCCGTCGCCATGTGTTGGATGTGGGGCGGTGGTTGGCTGCACGCGCTTGGGCCGAATGTCGGCTTAGGCCGCGGCGCCGTGGACATCGGACATCTCGCCGTCGCCGGCATCGTAGCTGGGGCGTCCAGCATCGCCTGGCTACGCACAATCCCGCGCCGAGAGCCGGCCTCGCATGAACCCGAGCTACCGGTGGTGCACTTCCCCTCGCGCGCCGTGGCCGGCGTGCTCTTTGTCTTGGCCAGTGTGCCTGTGTTCGCCAATGCCTTCGCGCCGGATGAACCCAGATTGCCGATCGGTCAATTTGTCGGCGCCGGCGCAGCGGTCAGCATCGCTATACTCACCGCAGGCGCCTATACGATCTTCACCACGCGCCGACCGGATGTGCTGAGTGCCAGTCGCGCCGCGCTAGGCGCAGTGCTGGCGACCTCCAGCGGCGGCGCCCTGCTGCCGATGCCGATTGTGGCCTTGCTCGGCATCTTCTGCGGCCTGTTGGCGACGGTCGGCTACTACATGGTGAATGAGAAGTTGCGCTGGCGAGACGACAGCGCGATCGTGACGTCGGTCTTAGTGCCGGCCGCTACCGGGCTGCTGACAACCGGCACATTTGCAAACGGCGCGTTTGGCGTCACCGGCTGGTTATCGCCCGGCGCGCGGCTTGAGTCCGGCCAGCTCCTCGCTCAGGTCATTGCCTTGCTTGCGATCACATTACTCGCCACGAGCACCAGCGGCGCGCTGCTTGCACTTATGCGCTTCTCGCGCATCGCGTTGCTCGTTCCGCCAGAGACGATCCACGCTCGGTTTCCAGAGTCGCTTTCTACCGCATCATCCGCGTCAGTCGCAGCGGTCGAGTTCGCCGACGTCGCCCAAGCAGTGGACTTCGCCTACGCATCGGCAACCGAGGCGGCGAATCTCACTGCGGTCGGTTCACCACCGACGCAGCCAAACGGTGACATGAAAGAACAGTCGCCCGCCCCGAACAACGCGCGACCGTCCGGTTGGTTCACCCGACTCCGCCGGGGCAGCGAGCAGCCTGCCGCGCCCAAACAGCCTCGCAAGGTTGCCTATCCTTACCGCGTCGGCGGGCGGCCGCTGATGGCACGCCCGCCATCCGTCGCCAACTCGGATGCGAGTGAAGAACCTTCGACCACGCCGCGCAGTGAAGCCGACTGATTTCGGCGCTTACTTGTCCCAGCGTCGGTCGGGTTGCCAAAAACCGAGTTTGGGCGTGTCCCAGTAGCCGGTCTCCTCAAACAGACCGCTTGGTGGGCGCAGGTTGGCGCGGATGCCTTCCAGGTTCAGATCTACACCCAACCCCGGCTTATCGGGAACGGTGACGTAGCCATCTGCCATGTAATCCTCCGGCAGGCCGATGACCAAGTCACGCCAGAAGGGCAGGTCAAGGCCGTGGTGTTCGAGCGCGACGAAGCTGGGGATCGCCGCAGCAGTATGCACATTGGCCATGAAGGCGATCGGTGAGCCGGCGAAGTGCAGCGCCGTGGGGATGCCGAACCGCTCGGCATAATCGGCGATGCGCTTGGTCTCCAGCATGCCGCCGGCCGTCAGCAGATCGGGATGGGCGATGTCAATCGCCCGATGCTCCAGGAACGGGCGGAAGCCGTCCAACAAGTAAAGATCCTCGCCGGTGGCAATTGGCACGCCTACCGCATCGCGCACTTCCTTGTGTCCGGCCCAGTCCCACCACTGCATTGGATCTTCCATCCATGCCAGGCCGTAGGGCTCCAAGGCGCGCCCGAGCTTGATCACCTCTTTGGTCGTCAGCATGCCGTGGCCGTAGTGGTCAATGCACAGCGAGATCTCCCAGCCGACGGCCTCGCGCACGGCGGCGACGACTTCGACCATACGGGCGATGCCCTTATCGGTGACATGCACGCCGGTGCCCGTGCCGGGGGCATTCTGCCAGTCGCCGGTGCGATATTCGTACTTTGTCGGTGTGCCGATGCGGGTGTTCTTTACGCCCTCCAACAGGTGCAAGCCGATGTCGAACTTAACGAAGGTGAGGCCAAGCTCGACGCGGCTCTTGACGCGCCGAACGTACCCCTCCGGGCTAAGGTCTTCGGGCTCGGGTGTATCGGCGTATAGCCGCACCTTGTCGCGATACTTGCCGCCGAGAAATTGCCAACACGGCACACCATACACCTTGCCGATCAAGTCCCAGAGCGCAATCTCGATCCCGCTCACGCCGCCGCCTTCGCGCCCCCAGTTGCCGAAGCGTTTGATGTCGCGGAAGATCATGTCTATGTTGAGCGGGTTCTGACCAAGCAGCCGGCTCTTGAACTGGAGTGCGTTCTCCTTGTGGCCAGCGTCGCGCACCTCGCCGATGCCGTAGACGCCCTGATTCGTGTCAATCCGGATGATCGGGTAGTCATAGTTGCTGGCCACCACGGCGACGCGCATATCGGTAATGCGCAGCTGCGATGGCGCGGAGTAGGTGTTGACTTTGTCGAGCACGCGATCTTGATCCACAGATGTCTGAGCGTCTTGCCTCTCGTGTGATGAATTCGCCACGTCAGTCCTCCTCTTAACTCTTGTCTTTTGCTTGTGTCAGCGTCTTGGATGAGCGCCGGCTTTACGTTGGCGATTTCCAGATCAAGTATGGCTGCAGCCGTGTATACACGCGCTCGATTTCGCGGATGTCGTCCGCATCGAGCGGATCGGCCTGGGCGCGCATGCGATAGTTTCTGAAGATGCCGCGCTTCACCATGATGTATTTAGCGAAGGCCATCCCCATCGCGAACTCAAGGTTAATCGCCGGGAGCGCGCGCTCGTACCACGTCGCGGCTTCGTCGAGCGCGCCGTCGTCGAGCAGGTCCCAGATGCGCTGCACGACGTCGCAGATTTCCGGCGCGATGATCGTGCCGCACGCCCCGCGGGCATGCTCGGTGATGATGTATTGCCCACCTCCGCCGCCCATGATGCCGTGCACATAGGGGCTGCCTTTGGCGGCCAATGCGCCGATGCTGCGATGGCGCGGGCTGACTTCTTCCTTCACCCAGCGCACATGCTCGATTTCGCTGCATAGCGCGACGACTTGATCCGGCGAGAGCGGCGCGATGTCGGCATTTTGGATCATCACCGGCATCTGCGCAGCTGCGGCAATCTGCCGCAGGTAGTCGCGCGTCCGCGCCAAGTCGTAGCGCAGCGCGTAGGGGGGCATCGCGATCACGCCGTCGGCGCCGATCTCGCGCGCGTAGCGGGCATAGCCCACCGCTTGCGCCGTGTTGACGCCGGCGACGTTCACGATCACCGGCACGCGCCGCGCGGTCTGCTCGACGAGGATGCGCATGAACATCCGTCGTTCGGCCTCGCTGAGCGCTTGGAACTCACTGACGAGGATCGGGCCGATCACGCCGCGCGCGCCGGCAGCGATGATGAACTCGACCTCGGCACGCAGCACGTCTTGATCAATTTCGTCATCGTCGGTCCACGGCGTGAGGGGAATAGCGAACACGCCGCGCCAGAGTTTGCGATCATCCATGCCCTAAGTAAACGCCGGAAGCGATGAGTCGGCAACCGTTACCGAGCGTTTAGCTCTGGTCGTGCAGACGCACGCCGACGATACCGCGCCCCGGGACGATCACCGTAGCAGATCCGTCCTCTACCGGCAGTGGTCCGGTGGGACGGCCGAACGTGTCGCAAGACTCTGCCTTGTAAACCCGCCGCTGTGGTAGGCGCAGCTTCACGATGTGAGCCTCAGCAGTGACATTCTGTAGCCATACCAGCGCCCCGTCGTCCAAGCGTCGGCAGGCGGCTGCGAAAACGCCTGCGCCGTCTATCTGTAAGACTTGGCCGGATTCCGGCGCGCGCACTTGCACCGACGGGTGCGCCATCAACGGGTGGCGCGCGAAGGCTGCGACGCGCGCCGCATCAACCGGATCGAAACCGGCGTGTGTGGCGATCTCGTAGCGGAAGCGCAGCACCCCCGGCTGTGCGACGCGGAAGTTGGTCGTCCAGTAGTTGTTAAGCAACCAGGCCAGCAGCAGCGGCGGCCGGCTGTGATCGAGTGCGAGCTGACGCTTGCCGAAGTTAAAGTCGCCCACCATGACGAGCGGCGCATCTGGGCAGGCGAGCGTCAGCCCCAGCCGGTCGGTATGCACATCTACGTATCCACTCACCGTTACCCAGTCGCGACAGCAGCCGGGTAACTGTTCGGCGTCTAGTCGCGTGGGCGTGCCCATCGTGTCGAATACTGCTTGCCAGTTAGGAAGATTCAGCGGCAGCGCCAGATAGATCGCGTCCGGGGTGCGCACCTCATCCTTGTGCAAGACGATCTCGATGGCGATCTCGCTGCGATGGCCATGTAGCCAGATGCGCCGTGTTGCGCGCGCGCCGGGCAGCGCACTCTTCACCTCCAGGCCGGCACGATGCGGTTGCACGATCACGCGCGCTGACTCGACTTGCTCTACGGTGCGGCGCGCTGGCCAGTCACAGAATGAGTGCTCCTGAAACTGGCTGTAGTCGAGCTGCAGCATCACGTCGCGGCCTAGGTATGGGGAAGCCGGATCGGCATCAGCCGTCTCATGCACCAAGCCGAGCATCGGCCAAGGGCTGGACGGATCAACAAAGTTCGCGCCGGTGCGCCGGTCAATTAACGCCGTGACCGCGCCGGTGCGCGGATCGAACTCCAGGCGATGCGCGCCGGAGACGATCGCTCCGTCCAGCGCCTCGGTCTCTTGGGTGATCGGCGTGTCGTGTGACTTCAACGCGCTCAACGGCAGCCTGGCATAGCCGTAGGCCGGCACGCTGATCGGCCCGATCCACGTCACATCATCCAGCTTGCCCTGCTCCAGCAGCTCGCGATGCTCCATTAAGTGATGCGCGGTACTGGAGAAGTGATGGTGCTCTCCTCTCAGCATCGCCCTGGTCATCGGCAGGTAATCGCGGCGCGGGAAGGGCGTAGGGTTGACGAAGATGAAACCGTCTATGCGGGGCGCGTGACGCGGGTTGGCGGCCAACGCCTCAAGTTGCTCGCTGAGCACGTAATGGGCTAGTGAGCGCGCTTGGTAGGCAGCTTTTGCTTTGTGATACCAGCCACCGATGGTTGTGTCGCGGTCGGGATCGCTAACGCTGCTGTAGGCACCCCAGGTGTGCTCATCCCACAAGGTGAGCGCATCGTATGCCTCGTCGGTCGTCGCCGGCAGCGCACCATCGCGCGAGGCGGCGCGTTGCAGGGAGAACAAGTCGGCAGCGTAAAGGTGAGCCCGCGCTTGATGGGCCAGGCGCGTCTCGTGGGCGCTGCTGCCTGCGCCGAAGTTCCAATAGTCCGTCCAGTCGCCGGCGTATTCGGGCAACGGCATCGCTTTGGCTCGGCTGAGCAGCTCGTCCGGCGCCACGAAGCGAATGCGTGGGGTGCGCCGCTCGGCGTTCCAGCGCCGGATCAGGTCGAATGCGGCGGGGTAAGGTGGATTGTTGTCCCAGAATGAATGGTGAGTAAGCGTCAGGTAGGCAAACGTGTGGGGGTAGCGCTGTGCTTCTAGCTTGCGCAGGTAGGCAGCGATGCCATCGGCCATGGCATCCAGCGAATTCTCACTCAGCCGGGCATAGCGCTGGAACATGCCGTAGTGCTCCCCATTCAGCGCGATGATGCTGCGACCGTCCGGGCCGATCCATCGAAAGAACAGCGGGCGGCTCAGCGGAAACGCGCCGAAGTGCACGTTAATCCCCATGATCACCATCTCGATGCCGGCGTCCAGCATGAGCGGGATCATCGTCCAAGGCAAGCCGTTCACATCGTGGTTCAGCGCCACGTTGAGCGGCAGGCCCAACATCTGGCGCAGCTCCGGCAAGGCCGACAAAGCGCGGATGAACTGCGGTGTGCCAACCATCGGGGTGAGGTTATAGGGCATGGCACACGCACTCATGCGGCCGGCGCTTACAGCGCGCCGAAAGCGCTCCACTTGCGCGATCGTCGCCTTGCGCAGCCAGTAGCGCAGCGTCTCGGTTACCTCACACGTCCAGATCGGTTGCGAGGGCGCATCCCAGTCTGCCGTGCGCTCGATCTGGTCTAGAGCGTCCTCAATGAACTGGCGGTTTAACTCCCAAACGATAGGCTGCTCGTGGGTGTAGCCGATATCAGTATGGGTGTGATGGAGCAGGAGAATCTCTTCGATCATGTGCCGCGCCCATTTTCTGCGCGCAAGGCGGATTTGCCAACGGCGTGTTCGTGACCGCAGTTGCTCCGAACGCGCTGTAGTGTGCCGAATCCTTGTCTGCTGAGGCCAGTTCAGTTGAACGGCTCGGAGACTTCAAGATCGCTTAACAACCCATCCATATTGTGCTGGCTGCAGTACGGTGCTCCATGAATAGTAGAAAGCTCTTACAGGGATTGCTCAAAATCATCGGCCAGATCAGCACAACGGTGCTCGTCTTCTTCAGCATATCGGTGCTCTATACGGTTTCGTCCAGCACCGGTTTGCTATCCAGCGAAGCGCGCACCGGCTGGGCGATCATTAGCGCAGTTGGCTTGACGGTCAGTCTATGGGCCGCTGTCGGCACGGGATACTACGAGAAATTCGCCGAGTCGTCCAAGCTCTCCAAGCTCATGGCGCTTATTTCGGCGATGGCCGGCGTGTTGCTGGTTATCTGGCTCATTGCGACGCGCCCTTAATAATGCGGGTGCGATGCTTGCAGCTCCCACTCGACTAGCGCCTGCGGGTCGCCGTGGATCACATGCTCGATGAAGCGCTCATAACGATCGGCGAAGCGTTCCAGCGAGAACAGCTCAGCGCGCTTGCGGGCCTCGCGGCGATCTAATCGGTCCACCTGCTGCACGGCCTCGGCGAGCGCGTCTATGTCGCGCGGCGGCGTGAGGAAGCCACTCACCCCGTTCTGCACCAGCTCGGAGGGCCCACCTTCGTTGTAGGCGATCACTGGCGTCCCACCGGCCAGCGCCTCGATGCAGGTGTTGCCGAAGGCTTCGATCCAGTGCGGCGTCATCAACATCGCCTTGGTGTTGCGCACCACGCGATGCAGGGCATCTTGGCTCAAGAAGCCGTGATACGTCACGTCTACGTCTGGGTAACGGGCGACGCAGTCATTCCAATACTCCGGGTGCTGCATCTTGCCACACACATCGAGCGGCAGGCGCAGGCGCTGCGCTACGGCGAATGCATCTTCCAAGCCCTTCTCCGGCGAGATGCGCGCCACCCAGCTAATGCGGTTCTGCGGGGTGGGATTGAATTCGTACTTTGACAGGTCAATCCCGCCGTAGAGCGACATCATGCGACAGGGGTCAATGAACGGAAAGGTGGCCGCTTGCGCGCAGGTGTTCACCGCGAAGTGGTTGGGGTATTCGTAAAACCGCTCGCGGATGATCTCATCCACAGCATCAATCGTGGAAGCGATGCTGATGATGTGGCCGACCGGCGTTTTGAAGAACGGCGTGAGGTAATACGCCAGCCAGTCATAGTTAATGCCGATGATGACATCATATTGATCCTGGACGCGCATGGCCAACTCCCACATGCGCTCCAGCACGCCGTCGGCCTGGCAGATGATCGGGGAGTCGCGCCGGGCAGTAGTCGCATAAGGCGGTGGTTTGCCCTCGATCTGATACACTAGCACATCGGGCGATGGCTGGACGCTGCCGGCCGGCGCAGCGATGGCCACTTTGTGCCCTCGCCGCGCCAAGATGGGGGTCAAATTCATCAGATTCGTCTCGACTCCTCCACCCTCTCCCGATCCAAGTGGTCCCACCGGACTCGTCAAGAACAATACACGTCGCTTAGTCATTTCCCGTTAATCCGGCTCGCATGTCCGGCGGTCACGCCACACACAACCGATCCATACCTGCTATCGCGCTTAGTCCGCCAACCCGCGCACGTCTTCGACCACGGCCGGCTCCACGCCGAAATCTTCGGGGCGCTTGTGCACCTCGCGCATCGTCACGAAGCTCTCTACCATTGACTTCGTCCGTTCCACACCCAGCCGGTTGAACAGCATGCTGAAGCGTTGCTGCAGCGCGTCACGCACGCGAGCGCGATCGGCCTCGGGCAACGACCAGAGGGCTTTCTTGAAAGGACCGGTCGCCTTCTTGCGCACCTTGTGCAAGAATTGCTCATCCGTGTCGCCCGGCTTACGCTCGCCGGCAGCGTGCTCGAACAGCCAGCGCGTCATCTCGTCGTTGAGGTCTTTGGGCAAATTCGCGTAAACGATTTGCTGGAAGGCGGTGGCTAAATGGACCTCGATCGCCCCGGCTTGCACGAACTTGCCGAAGGCCTCCTCGGGCAGCGTGCTTGCG
>JANWVF010000127.1 GCA_025056965.1 Thermoflexales bacterium
GCCGACAGTTGGCTGGACATTGCTGCCTTCTGGCAAGCCCGCCCTGCCCTGCATCGGCGGCTGTTCGGGCATGATTACGGCATCCCTGCCCACGACACCTTTCGACGCATCTTCGTCTTGCTGCCGTTCGCTAGCATCCAGCGCTGTTTCAGAGACTGGTTGGCAGCGATGCAAGCGGCAGGGATACTGCGGCTGAGCGAAGAAGAGGTGCTTGCCGCCGATGGCAAGGTGCTGCGCGGCAGTGCTGAGCGGCGCACGGGCAAAGCTGCCCTGCAGATGGTGACCGTGTATGCTACCCAGACGGGCGTCGTGCTGGCACAGGATGTGGTGCGCGCGGAAACCGCCAGCAACGAGATTGCAGCGTTGCCCAACGTGTTGGCGCAGGTTGAGCTGCGCGGTCACGTCGTGGTGACCGATGCGGCACACGCGCAAAAGCCCAACGCCCGAGCCATTACTGAGCGCGGGGGCGAGTATGTGTTTGCCTTGAAGCGCAACCATGCGCGGCTGTTTGAGGCGCTGCAGCAGACCTGGCAGCGTGAGCAGCCTGAGGGGTTTCGTCAGGTGCTGCACGAATACCTGCACACTGAAGCGCACGGGCACGGGCGCTGTGACCGACGCGAATACTGGCTGGTTGCTGATGCAGAGTATCTAAGCTATTTCGCTCAACAGGTGGATGCCTGGCCGAATCTAGGCGCGGTTGGTTTCGTGCGTCGCTGGCGACGGGTCGGGGAGAGCGAGCGTGAACAGGTGAGCTTCGACCAGCCTGAAGCAGGGGGTCAGACGCTTTGCGCGCGCGGTGCGTGCCTACTGGCGGATTGAGAACAGCCAGCACTGGGTGTTGGATGTGGTGTTTGGCGAAGACCTCAGTCGGGTGCGCACGGGGCACAGTGCAGAGAACTTTGCCGCGTTGCGACAGGTGGCGTTGAGCATTCTGGGGAGTGGGCAGGCTGACGTTGAGGCGAAGGAGGGGGAACGCGCCATCAAAGCGAGGCGACTGCACGCAGCGCGCAGCGACGACTTCTTGCTCACGGTGCTGGCTTGCTCCGCGCAGAACCTTAAAATTCCTGATGCGTAAGCCCTGTGAAGATTTGAGCGGGCCTTGACAATCGAATTCAAAGTCATTAGCATCTAACCAAGCAAATTTAAGTTCGTAAGCACACTCTTATCCAGAGCAGCGGAGGGACCGGCCCGATGAAGCTGCGGCAACCTGGGCTAGGCAAGGTGCCAATTCCGGCAGCGAAAACTGGAAGATGAGAGCGCGCTAACACCTAGATCGTTATCGCCCTCTTGCACAGTTTCGCAAGAGGGCGATTCCTTTGTTTAGAGTGTTCTTGCGGACTCAACTGGAGTTGCAGCATGGACACAACGGCTCACGCCACCTCCCTTAAGGCCCAACGGTGCTTGTGTACCTAGCGGGCCTGCCGTGCCTCGGCGCGGCAGTGACCCGCTTCCCTCGCCTCAACGCATTGAGTTGTGCTGAGTCGGCGCCGCGCGCTGAGCGATCCGCTTATGCGCACGTCTGATTCGGGCGCTCGACACGCATGCACATCCTGGGATCCAATAAGTCGGCCTGCGGCGTGCCATCCGCCATGGAGGGCGCGCCCCAATGAAACTCAGCCTTCGCTTTTGATTTTAAGGAGCAAATCAAGACCATGAGCACATCTACATATGCCCACCCTGAAGCGCTGGTCAGCACCGACTGGCTGGCCGAACACCTGAACGACCCGAACGTCCGCATCGTGGAGTCGAACGAGGATCCACTGCTCTACGACACCGGCCACATCCCCGGCGCGATCAAGATTGACTGGACGACCGACCTGAACGATCCGCTCAAGCGCGACTATCTTGACTCGGCGCGCTTCGCCGAGCTGATGAGCAGCAGGGGCATCGCTAACGACTCGTTCGTCGTGTTCTACGGCGACAAGAACAACTGGTGGGCGACCTACGCCTTCTGGGTGTTCCAACTGTTCGGGCATCGCAAGGCTGCCATTCTGAACGGCGGGCGCAAGAAGTGGATTGACGAGGGGCGGCCGCTCACGCGGGATGTGCCCTCGTATCCGCGCACCGAATACACGGCGCCGCCGCGCGACGACAAGACCATCCGCGCCTTCCGCGATGAGGTGCTGAGGCACGTGCAGAACAACGGCACGCTGGTGGATGTGCGCAGCCCGGCCGAATACAGCGGCGAACGCCTGCACATGCCCGAGTATCCCAACGAAGGCGCGCTGCGCGGCGGCCATATTCCCGGCGCGAAGAACATCCCCTGGGCACAGGCCGTCAGAGAGGATGGCACGTTTAAGCCCCGTGAGGAACTCGAAGCGCTCTACGCCAGCAAAGGCATCACGCCGGACAAAGATATCATCGCCTACTGCCGCATCGGCGAGCGCAGCAGTCACACATGGTTCGTGCTGACCTACCTGCTCGGCTACCCTCGCGTGAAGAACTACGACGGCAGCTGGACCGAGTGGGGCAACAGCGTCGGCCTGCCGATCGAGAAGTAAATCCCGGAGCGCGCTGCGTCTCACGCCTCGCCGCAGGTGAGGCGTGAGACGCAGTCTCGTCGCCGCGCAAGGTGATGCCTTCCGCTTGGGCCTCGCGCTGCCGGCCCTTCGCCGGAATGGCCCGCTGAATCTCTCCTCCGACGCCTCAGCAACTCTGAGCGTCCGCTTGTTCCCACATGCGCAGTTATCGCTTCGACACCCG
This sequence comes from Thermoflexales bacterium, assembly GCA_025056965.1. Classification (GTDB taxonomy): domain Bacteria; phylum Chloroflexota; class Anaerolineae; order J036; family Brachytrichaceae; genus JAAFGM01. The sequence continues at coordinate 2,704 of JANWVF010000127.1, forward strand.
CCTGGTGCATGTCGGTGAGCGGCCCGCCGACCGCGCCGACTGGCGCAACGGGACGCCCACCAGCGCGCCGATTCACGCCAGCACGACCTTCCTGTATCCCACGGCGCAGGCGCTGGATGCGGCCTTTGCCGTGGGCGGCGATCAGGTGGTCTACACGCGCTGGGGCAACCCGACCGTCCAAGCGCTCGAGGCACTCATGAGCGACCTGGAGGACGGGCGGGGCGCAGTGGCCTGCAGCTCCGGCATGGCAGCGCTGTATCTGGCTCTGCTGGCCGCCGGCACGCCGCGCGGCGCGACCGAACCGCATCCGCGCCACATCCTGGCGTCGCGCGACCTATACGGGGCGACCGAAACGCTGCTGCGCGACTTCTTCGCCGCGCAATCCGTCAGGGTGAGCTACTGCGACATGAGCGACCCCGCCGCGGTGAAGGCGGCGGTCTATGCCGACGAGCCGGACGTGGTGCTGCTCGAATCGCTGTCGAACCCGTTGCTCAAGTGGTCTGACGTCGAAGCGATCGCTCACTACGCTCACCAAGTCGGCGCGCGGGTGGTTGTGGACGCGACGCTGGCGACGCCCGTGTTGCACCGACCGCTGTCGCAGGGCGCGGACATCGTCGTCCACAGCGCGACGAAATACCTGAGCGGCCATGGCGACGCGACCGGCGGCATCCTCGTGGCGCGCGCCGGACTGCTGCTCGACACGGCAAGGCGTTACGCGATTCAGCTCGGCATGATCCTCGGCCCGTTCGAGGCGCGATTGATCGCGCGCGGCATCCGCACGTTAGGCCTGCGGGTGCATCGGCAGTGCGAGAGCGCGATGACCATCGCCAAAGCGCTGCGCAATCACCCCCGCATCCGCCGCGTGATCTACCCCGGCTTACCCGAACACCCACAGCACAGCCTGATGGCGCTGCAGACCTGCGGCTTGTTCGGCGGGCTAGTCTCGTTCGAGTTGGCCGACGCGACGCGCGAGGCCGCCTTCGCGTTCATGAACCGCTTGAAGCTGATCTTGCCTGCGACCAGCTTGGGCGACATCTACTCGTTGATCACCTATCCGCCGATCTCCTCACACCGTGAGCTGACCGAGGTCGAACGCGCCGCGCACGGGATCAGCGACGGCCTGTTGCGGTTATCGGTCGGCATTGAGGATGCGCGAGACATCTTGGCCGACATCGAGGAAGCGCTTGGCCCCTGAGGTCGGCTCGTTCAGCCCGGGCGTTCACGCCGAGGCGGATTCGAGTTCGTCATCGTCGGCGTCGCCTGCGAAGCGCGTCAACAGGACGTCGGCTTGCAGGCCGCGCTCTCGCAGGTGTCGTGCCACTGCGGCGGTGTAACCGTGGGTGAGAAGCACGCGCTCGGCGCCGGAGGCCTCAATCGCGCGCATCAGCTCATCCCAGTCGGCATGGTCGGACAGGACGAAGCCGCGATCCACCGCTCGGCGCCGGCGCACGCCGCGAATCTGCATCCAGCCGCTGGCCATCGCCGTGGAAGCGTCGCCGAACTTGCGCAGCCAAGGCGCGCTGTTGGCCGACGGCGGCGCGACGATGAGCGCCCCTCGGAAGCACTTCTTGTCGGTCACCGCGCCGACATAGCCGGTGGGCGGCAGGCCGACGCCGGACTCACGATAGGCAGCGTTCACGCGCTCGACCGCGCCGTGCGTGAAGATCGGGCCGATGGCCGCGTTGACCCCGGCGAGGATGCGCTGGGCCTTGCCGAGCGCGTAGCCGTAGATCACGCTGGCGCGCCCGGCGGCGGCGTTGGCCTGCCACCAAGCGTTGATCTGCTCGAAGATCCCTTGCGGATCGGGCCAGCGGTAGATCGGCAAGCCGAAGGTGCATTCGCTGACCAAGACGTGGCAGCGCACCAGCTCGAACGGCGCGCAGGTGGGATCGGGGGTGGTTTTGTAGTCGCCGGTCACCACCCACACTTCGCCCCTGTGTTCAACCCGGATCTGCGCCGAACCGAGGATGTGGCCGGCCGGGTGAAGGCTCACCCGCACGCCGTTGATCGAGACGGGTTGGCCATAAGGCAGGGTTTCGATGACTGCGGCGTCTCCCAGGCGCAGGCGCAGGACGCCTTCCCCGTCGCAGCTGGTCAGATATGCGGCGTTGCCCGGGCGGGCATGGTCAGCGTGGGCATGGGTAATGACTGCGCGGCGCACCGGCTGCCACGGATCAATGTGGAAGTCGCCCGCCTCGCAATACAAGCCGTCATCGGTAAGCCGAATCAGATCAGACATCCAAATCATCCGGCCGTGCTAGCATCATCGGCATGACGAAGGTGGCCTTGTTCGTGACCTGCATTGTAGACATGCTGTTCCCGGACGTCGGCGAAGCCGCGTTGGACATCCTAGAAGGGCAAGGCATATCAGTGGAATTCCCCGAAGCGCAGACCTGCTGCGGTCAGCCAGCGTTCAACGCCGGCTTTCAGGCCGACGCGCGACCGGTGGCCGAACACTTCTTGGACGTGTTCGGCGGTTACGATGCCATCGTCACGCCCAGCGGCAGCTGCGCCAGCATGGTGCGGCATTACTATCCGGAGTTGTTCAAAGGCCACGCGCGCCAGGCCGAGGCCGAGGCCGTCGCGGCAAGGACGTGGGAGCTGACGCAGTATCTGGTGGACGTGCTGGGCGTGAGTCGCCTGGGCACGTCGCTGCGCAAGCCCACGCGTGCCGCCATCCACGATGCCTGCCACGGCTATCGCGCGCTAGGGATCGGCCGGCAACCGCGCCTGTTGCTGAGCCATGTGGGCAACCTCTCCCTGGTCGAGTTGCCCGGCCATGACCAGTGCTGCGGCTTCGGCGGCTTGTTCGCGATTAAGATGGGGCAAATCAGCGCGGCGATGCTGAACGACAAGTTGGCCAACATCCAGGCCACCGACTGCGACATCATCATCACAGGCGATGCGAGCTGCGCCATGCACATGAACGGCGGCCTCTCGCGCAGCCGGTCCACCAAGCGCGTAGTGCATGTAGCCGAGGTGTTGGCCGGAAGGCTCACGTGAGCCAAAGGCGAGCCAGGCTGCCGGAAGAAAAAGGTCAAACGAAAGATGAAGGATCAGCGAGATCGCTTCTTCCACTCCGTCACGATTGCCCTCAACGACATCCAGCTACAAACCGCGCTGGATCGCGGCACGACGCGCGGGGTAAATGCGCGCATCGCCGCGATGGGCGAGACGACCGACGCAGCCGCGCTGCGCCACCAGGCGCGGCTGGCCCGCGAGCGGGCGCTGAACCGGCTGCCCGACTTGCTCGAGCAGCTCGAGCGCAACGTGATCGCCAACGGCGGCCATGTGCTGTGGGCGCGCGACGCCGCCGAGTTGAACGCGATCGTCCTCGACCTCTGCCGCAAGCATGACGTCCGGCGGGTGACCAAGGGCAAGAGCATGGTCACCGAGGAGAGCGGGTTGAACCATGCGCTGGAGGCGCAGGGCATCGAGATCAACGAGAGCGACTTGGGCGAGTACATCATCCAGTTGGCCGGGGAGACGCCGAGCCACATCGTCTTCCCGATGTTGCACAAGACCAAGGAGGCGACCGCGCAGCTCTTGCACGAGAAGCTAGGCATGCCGATGACCGACCGGCCTGAGGAGATGACACGCTTCGTGCGCCGGGTGATGCGGCAGAAATACCTCGAGGCCGACATGGGAATCAGCGGCGTGAACTTCGCCATCGCCGAGACCGGCACGATCGCCACGGTCGAGAACGAAGGGAACAACCGCCTATCCACGAGCGCGCCGCGGGTGTACGTTGCCGTCATGGGCATCGAGAAGGTGATCGCCACGTGGGAGGATTACGCGGTGCTCGTGCAATTGCTGGCGCGCAGCGCCACCGGCCAGCGCCTATCGGTCTACAACAACCTCATCAGCGGGCCGCGACGCCCGGACGAGCCGGACGGGCCGGAGGTGTTCTACCTCGTGATCATGGACAACGGACGGTCGGGCATCCTCGGCACGGCATACGCCGAGAGCCTGGCTTGCATCCGCTGCGGCGCGTGTCTGAACGCCTGTCCGGTGTATCAGAACATCGGCGGGCATGCGTATGGGTGGGTGTACCCAGGGCCGATCGGCTCGATCGTCTCTCCATTGCTGCTGGGTCCGACGAACGCTCCCCGGCTGCCTTACGCCAGCAGCCTGTGCGGGGCGTGTCAAGCGGCCTGTCCGGTAGAGATCAACATCCCCGACATGCTGCTGATGCTGCGCCGCGACCTGGTGCAGGCCGGCGATCCGACGCTCGGCTGGCGCGTCGGCATGCGCGTGTGGCGGCAGGCGATGCTCTCGCCGACGCTGTATCGCGCCGGGGGGTGGCTGGCCGCTCTGGTCACCCAGATGCTGGCCGGCGGCGACGGCAAAATCGAGTCTTTGCCGCCTCCTCTGAATGCATGGACCGAGAGCCGGGACTTCCCGCCGTTCGCGCGCGAGTCATTCCGCGAGCGGCTGAAGCGGCGCAGACGCGAGCGGCACGAAAGCCACCCCGCTTGAGCGATCGGCGCGCGGAGGAAGTTCCCGCGCTTGGCGCGATATAATTTCGAGGCCGCAAAATTCGAGGTGTCTCCATCGGCGCCTTTTGCGCGCATCCGACTTGAGCAGTAGGGAGCATTGCCCGTGCTCCCTACTTTCTTTGTTTCGCGTTCTCCGATCCGGGAAGAGAAGACAAAGAGGACAACAGAGTGGATGGGTAACGCTCTGTCCAAGGAGAAGCAATCATGCCTAAGTTCATCTTTTGCACGGGCGGCGTCGTCAGCTCGGTGGGCAAAGGGGTGACGGCGGCCGCCATCGGCCGCGTGCTCAAAGCGCGGGGGTTGCGCGTCGCAATCCAGAAGCTCGACCCCTATCTGAACGTAGATCCGGGCACGATGTCGCCTTACCAGCACGGCGAGGTGTTCGTGACCGAGGATGGCGCGGAGACCGACCTGGACCTAGGTCACTACGAGCGCTTCATTGACGAGAACCTGACGCGCGCATGCAACGTCACCACCGGCCAGGTGTATCACGAGGTCATCAGCAAGGAGCGCCGGGGCGACTATCTGGGCAAGACGATCCAGGTGGTGCCGCACGTGACGAACGAGATCAAGCGACGCATCTCGCTGGTGGCCAAGAGCAGCACCGCCGATGTCGTCATCGTCGAGGTGGGCGGCACGGTCGGCGACATCGAAGCCATGCCGTTCATCGAGGCCATCCGCCAGATGCGGCGGGACGTGGGGCGCGACAGCACGTTCTACGTTCACGTCACCTTTCTGCCCAAGGTCGGCGCCACTGGCGAGCTGAAGACCAAGCCCACCCAGCACAGCGTGCGCGACCTGCGCGGAGCCGGCATTCAGCCCGATGCGATCATCGCGCGCAGCGACGAGCCGGTGGACAACGAACTGCGCGAGAAGATCGCCTTGTTCTGCGACGTCGAGCCACGCGCGGTGCTGCCGATGGTGACGACGAACTACCTCTACGAGGTGCCGCTGATGCTGGAAGACATGGGCTTCGGCGACTACCTGTGCGAACGGCTTCAACTGGGCTGCCCGGGCGCCGACCTGAGCGCATGGCGTGCGATGTGCGCGGAGATGCGCCGGCCAAAGCCCTCGTTGAACATCGCCATCGTCGGCAAGTATGTTGATCTGCACGATGCCTACATCAGCGTGCGCGAGGCAATCTATCACGCCGGCGTGGCCTGCGGGCGCGACGTGCAGTTGGATTGGCTCAACAGCGAAGCGCTGGAGCGCGGCGAGGGGCTCGACCGGCTCGCGCGCGTCTCGGGCATTGTGGTGCCGGGCGGGTTTGGTCACCGCGGCATCGAGGGCAAAATCATGGCAGCCCAATACGCGCGCGAGAATGCCGTGCCGTATCTAGGGCTATGTCTGGGCATGCAGGTGATGTGCATCGAGTTCGCCCGCTTCGTACTGAACAGCCGCGAGCCGAACAGCACCGAGTTCAACCACACCACGCCCTACCCGGTGATTGACTTGATGCCCGACCAGCGCGACATCAGCGACATGGGCGGGACGATGCGCCTGGGGGTGTACCCGTGCCAGCTCATGCCCGGCACGCGCGCGCATCGCGCCTACCTGAACGCGCTGGAGCGGGGCGAGCTGTCCGGCGCGCAACTCGCCAACGGCGCGCGCGACTCGGCGGCCGGCACGCTCACGATACAAGAGCGTCATCGCCACCGCTTCGAGTTCAACAACGAGTTCCGCAAGTCGCTGGGCGCCGCCGGCTTGGTGTTCAGCGGCCTTTCGCCGGATGGCCGGCTAGTGGAGATCTGCGAGCTGCGCGATCATCCCTTCATGTTGGGCAGCCAGTTCCATCCGGAATTCAAGAGCCGGCCGAATCGCCCGCATCCGCTGTTCAAAGCCTTCATCGAGGCGGCGATCGAGTACAACAAGGGCGCGCCGCTGATCAAGCCGATGGTCGTCGAAACGCAAGCGCAGGCAGCGTGAAGGTTCAACGGACACCGGTGCTCAGGCTACCTGCCGGATGTGCACCGCATCTAGCTTGCCATCCTTCAGCTCGAAGACCTGATCGGCGTATTCGAGGCTGAGCGGGTCGTGGGTGGCCATGATGACGGTCACGTTTTGCTGATGGGAGAGGTCGCGCAGCAAGCCCAGCACCTGGCGGGCGGTGTGGCTGTCCAGCTCGCCGGTCGGCTCGTCGGCCAGGATGAGCTGAGGGGAATTGGCTAGCGCGCGGGCGATGGCGACGCGCTGCTGCTGGCCGCCGCTTAACTCAAACGGCATGTGTTTGGCCCACTTGCCCACGCCTACGAGATCGAGGCATTCTTGGGCGCGCCGGGCGCGCAGGTCGGCCGGCGCGCCGGCCAGCCGCAGCGATAGCTCCACGTTCTCGAACGCGGTGAACGTCGGCACGAGCGAGAACGACTGAAAGACGAAGCCGATCTTGCGCCGGCGCAGCTCGGTCATCTGTCGCTCGTCGTAGTCGGTGATCGGCTGGCCGAACAGATACACTTGGCCGCTCGTCGGCCGGTCCAGTCCACCGATGCAATTGATGAGCGTGGTTTTGCCGCTGCCGCTGCGCCCTTTGAGCGCGATGAAGACGCCCGGCGGCGCTTCAAAGCTCACGCCGCGCAGGGCATACACTTTGTTCTCGCCGCTGCCGTAGACGCGCTCCACGTTCTCCGCGCGCACGACAGGTGCGGTCTGGACGTTGTTCACTACTCCCGGATTGTATTCAAGTGCGCAAGGGCCGGATTACGCTCGGAGCCTTACGCGCCAGAGCGCTAATCGGCGGGTAGGCGAAGGCAGTGCCTTCGCCTACCCGTGCTTTCGCCTACTCCGCCGTTCGCCTATAACTTCTCTTCCGCTGTTCAGCGTGCATCCACTCGGTGACGGCCCGCTGCCCGATGCGTAAGCCCCAAGGGGGAATATGGATGCCGCGTTGACATCCATCGGCGGCGTGCGAGGCTAGCAGGACATTGGTAGTTGAATCAACCTACAAGCCCGTCTACAAAAGCTTCTTCAGCTCATAGAGCGCCGTCAGCGCCTCCAGCGGGCTGAGCGCGTTCGGGTCGAGCTGCTTGAGCCTCTCCAGCGCCGGCGAGGGCTCGGCGAAGAGCGACATCTGCGCCGGGCGGTCCTCGGCTCGCGCCGGGCGCTCGCGCGCGGGCCGCGTGCCTTCTAGTTCCTTTAGCACGTCTTGCGCGCGATGCACGACGGCCGGCGGCAGGCCGGCCAACTGCGCGACGTGGATGCCGTATGAGCGATCGGCTCCGCCAGCGATTACCTTGTGCAAGAAGACGATCTGCCCACCTTCCTCGCTGACCGCGACGTTGTAGTTGCGCACGTGCGGTAATACGTCGGCCAGTTGGATCAGCTCGTGATAGTGCGTGGCGAACAGCGTCAGCGGGCGGCGCTGCGGGTGATTGTGCAGATACTCGATCACCGCCCAGGCGATGGCCAGTCCGTCGTAGGTGCTGGTGCCGCGCCCGATCTCGTCGAGGAGAACCAGGCTGCGCGGCGTGCAATGGTGCAAGATCTGCGCCGTCTCTACCATCTCCACCATAAAGGTGCTCTGGCCAGCAGCCAACTCATCCTGCGCGCCGATGCGCGTGAAGATGCGATCCACGATGCACAAGTCGGCCTCGCGCGCCGGCACGTAGCTGCCGATCTGCGCCATCAGCACGATCAGCGCCACTTGCCGCATGTAGCTGCTCTTTCCGCTCATGTTCGGGCCGGTGATGACGAGGATGCGCGCGTCCGAATCCAGATACGCATCGTTCGGCGTGAACGGCGTCTCGCGCAGCAGTTGCTCGATCACCGGATGCCGGCCGTCCTTGATCGCGATGCGCCCTTCGTCATTGAAGCGCGGGCGACAGTAGTTATTGCGCGCGGCCGCTTCGGCCAGCGCCGCGGCGACGTCCAGCCGAGCGATCGCCTGCGCGGCTTCCAGCAGCGCCCCGCCGTGTGCCGCGATCGCCTGGTTGATCTCGATCAGCAAGCGGCGCTCGATCTCCGCGATGCGTTCGTCGGCGTTCAAGATTAGCGTCTCATACTCCTTGAGCTGCGGCGTGATGTAGCGCTCGGCGTTGGTCAACGTCTGTTTGCGGATGTAATCGCTCGGCACGGCGTCGCGATACGCATGCGTGACCTCGATGTAGTAGCCGAAGACTTTGTTGTAGCCGACCTTGAGCGATTTGATGCCGGTGCGCTCGCGCTCCACACGCTCTAGGTTGGCCACCCAGGTCTTGGCGTCACGCGCGGCCAGATGCACGCCATCCAGCTCGGCGCTAAAGCCGGGCTTGATGAAGCCATCATCGTCCGGCGCATCTTTGATCGCAGCGCCGATCAGCTCGACGACCGCGCATAGGCCAGCCATGAACGGCCGGAGCGCGGAGATGAGAAACTGGGCGTGTGCGCCGACGATCTCGCTTCTCCAGTTGGCGATCTCCACGACGCGCGCGCACGCCGCCTTCAAGTTGAGCAAATCGCGCGGCGTGGCGATGCCGCTCAGCACGCGCGTCGTCAGCCGCTCCATGTCGGGCATATGCTTCAGCGCGTCGCGCAGCTTGGCCCGCAGCAACGCGTCGCCGAACAACGCATCTACCCGCGCCAGGCGTTCTTCGATCGCCGCGCGGTCGAGCAGCGGCTGGGCGACCCACGCGCGCAACAGGCGCGCACCCATCGGGGTGAGCGTCTTATCGAGCACGCCCAGCAGCGTCGGTGCAATTTTGCCCCCGCCGGAAGAAGGGCGGAGCGGCTCCAGAAGCTCTAGGTTGCGGCGCGTCACGGCGTCCAGACCCATGAACTGCGCCGCGCTATAGGTGCGTAGCTCGCGCAGCTGGTTCAACGCGGCCGGCTGCGTCTCGCGCAGATAGGCGATGATGGCGCCGGCGGCGCGCAGAGCATGCGGCTTGTCTTCCAATCCAAAGCCCTGCAGCGTGCTCACCTTGAAGTGATCGAGCAGCGTCTGACGCGCGCTGCCCAACTCGAAGCAATAGCCGGGAAGAGGGGTGATGGGGCGCGGCGCGCCCTCCCGGCCGTCCTGCGTCTTGTGTTCTGCACCCTCGGGCATCAGCAATTCGCGCGGCTGGATGCGCGCCAGCTCGCGCTCCAACTCAACCTGGCTCTCCAACTGTGCCGCGCAGAACTCGCCCGTGGTGATGTCGCAATAGGCCAGGCCGATCGGCGTCTGCTCCTTCCGTCGGTCGCCGTCCGTCGTCGCGCCCGTCACCGCCGCCAAATAGTTCGGCTGGTTCGCGTCCAGCATGCCCGGCTCGACGACGGTGCCGGGGGTGATGACGCGGCGCACCTCGCGCGGCACCAAGCCGTTGACCGCTTCGCTGCCGATCTGGTCGGCGATGGCGACGCGGTAGCCGCGCGCGATCAATCGAGCGATGTAACTTTCGGCGGCGTGATGCGGCACGCCGGCCATCGGGATGCGCACGTCCTTGGCTACCGGCCGCGAGGTCAGCACGACATCCAGCTCACGCGCGACCAGCTCGGCATCGGCGTCGAAGGTCTCGTAGAAGTCGCCCAGCCGGAAGAACAGGATGCAGTCGGCGTATTTGCGCTTTAGTTCGAGGTATTGTCGGCGAATCGGCGTGGCATCGGCTTGCGCTTGAGCCATGCGGCTATTTTAGTTTGCGCAGTGCGATACACTTGCGGGCCAGAGATTCATCGTCATGGTTGAAACACCGCACTGGGTTCGGCACGCCATCTTCTACCAAATCTTTCCCGACCGCTTCGCAAAGAGCGAGCGCATCCCCAAACCATCCAACTTGGAGCCGTGGGAACAGAAGCCTACGCACTACGGCTTCAAAGGCGGCGACCTGCTCGGCGTGGTCGAGCGCCTGGACTACCTACAGGACCTGGGGATTAACGCCATTTACTTCTGCCCGATCTTCCAGTCCACGGCCAACCATCGCTACCACACGCACGACTACTACCGGGTGGATCCGATCCTCGGCGGCGATTCGGCCTTCCGGACGCTGCTCGACGAAGCGCATCGGCGCGGCATTCGCATCATCATTGACGGCGTGTTCAACCACGCCAGCCGAGGCTTTTACCAGTTCAATCACGCGCTGGAGAACGGCGCCGCCTCGCCCTATCTCGACTGGTTCTACATTCGCGGCTTCCCTCTGCACGCCTACGAGGGCAAGCCGATCAATTACGACGCATGGTGGGGCATCCCGGCGCTGCCTAAGCTCAACACCCACACGCCGGCTGTGCGCGAGTTCATCTTCGGCGTGGCCGAATATTGGATCCGCTTCGGCGCAGATGGCTGGCGGCTGGACGTGCCGGCCGAGATAGACGACGATGAATTCTGGCGCGAGTTCCGTCGGCGCGTCAAAGCCGTCAACCCCGAGGCCTACATCGTCGGCGAGATTTGGCACCCGGCGCAGCGCTGGCTGCAGGGCGACCAGTTCGACGCCGTGATGAACTACCTGTTCGCTCAAGCCTGCATCGGCTTCTTCGTCGGCGAAGCGATGGACGTGAACCTGACGTCGGGCGTCGGCTATGCGCCGGTGCCGGTGATGGACGCGCCGGCTTTTGGCCGCGCGCTCGAAAGCATGCTCAGCATGTACGACGCGAACGTGTGTGCCGTGCAGATGAACCTGCTCGATAGCCACGACACCGCGCGCTTCCTCTCCATCGCTGGCGGCGACGTCACTGCGCTCAAGCTGGCCACGCTGTGTCAGATGACCTTCCCCGGCGCGCCTTCGGTCTACTACGGCGATGAGATCGGCATGCTGGGCGGCAAAGATCCCGACTGCCGCCGCGCCTTCATTTGGGACGAGACGACCTGGAACACCGACCTGCGCGACTACTTCAAGCGCTGCATCGAGCTGCGCAAGCGCTACCGCGCCCTGCGCGATGGCACATTGAAGGTGCTCTGCGCCAAAGATAAAGTGATCGCCTACCTGCGGGCATGGGAGGACGAGAAGCTCATCGTTGCGTTAAACTCAGGCCGAGCCGACGCGACGCTGGATATTCCCGTCGCCGATCTGCTGCCGGAGGGCGCGACGCTACAGGGGGAGCTGGACCGGCACATCGGCTACACCGTGACGAACGGCCTGTTGCGCGACGTATCCATCCCCAAGCGTGACGGCCTCGTCCTCAGGCATGTGGCAACGTCTGGGGAGCAGCACGCCGGTTGAACGGCCCGATCATCGCGTCTGTTGCGTTGCTCGTCCGGCCCAGGCGTTTACGTCGGCGGTTTAGAACTCTTGTTCTAGAATAGCGGCGCTATGACGGTCAAAGAACGAAACCAAGACCTGAACATGGTCGTAGAGATCGTGCGCGAGCACCTCTTCGAGCACCTCAACGACAGCGACTTGTGCAAGGACATGTGCGCCGTGATTGCGATCAACCTGCGGCGCATCCACGACGACACCGAGAAGAGTGCCAATGCCTGGGACAAGCGCGCCTACCACAGCAAGGCCGACGCGTTACGGCGTGAGATGGCCTGGGCGCTGCCGATGGCGCAGCTTGCGGAGAGTTTGGCCTACAACGCGAGGCCGTTCACCGCCGAAGACCTGGACCGCCTGATGGAGATGCTGCCGGACGAGTATGAGATGCCCAAACGTCGGCGCTTCAAAGATGTCGAGGTGATGCGTGGTGCAGCCGCGGCCGCACGCCAAACGCTGCTGAAGAAGCGCTGAAAAGCAGGCGAGCCTCCCATTCGGGAGGCTCGTCCGCGCGCCGTGGCTTTCTAGCGAATAGCTAGAGGTGATGCCACGGCGCTTTGTTGCGTACTACTCATTGTGACACCACCTCCATCCTAAAAGATAGCGGCGTTTGGGCGTCACCTTTGCAGGCAACGACGCCACACATTGTAACCGAGTTTCGTTAAGGGGGAGTGTCGAGGGAGTAAATAAATTGGATACATGAAGTGTCCAAGATGCCAAAGCGAATCGGTGGTCAAACGAGGCAAGAATCACAGCGGCAGCCAGCGCTACCTGTGCAAGGCCTGCAATCGTCATTTCACCCCTCAGCCCAACCCAATCGGCTACCCGC
>JANWVF010000098.1 GCA_025056965.1 Thermoflexales bacterium
CCCCCTCACTAGGCCACGACGCTTACCTAGCAGTTGCGCCTCATGGATACAGAAAGTGCCAACACCAACGCTACCTCCTTGCCCAACGGACGGGCGCCCGCCTCTGCGCCAGGGGACGACACTACGCGGCTCTGGCAAGTCGGCAGAGCCAAGCTAAAGCGAACCCTCAAGGGACACAAAGCCGCAGTACGCTGTATCGCGTTCTCGCCCGACGGACGGCTGATCGCCTCAGGGTCAGACGACAACACGGTGCGACTGTGGCAAGCGAGCGACGGCACGCTGATGCGAACGCTGTGACACCCAACCTGGATTCCTAGCGTTACTTTCTCACCGAATGAGCAGCTGCTTGCCTCAGTGTCATGGGACAAGGCCGTGCGGCTGTGGCGGGTGAGTGACGGCGCGCTGCTGCGGATGCTGAAAGGGCACACAAAGGGAGTGAACAGCGTCGCCTTCTCGCCCGATGGACGGCTACTCGCCTCGGGGTCGGATGACCGCACGGTGCGGCTGTGGGGAGTGGACTAGCCGGCCGTGCGAAAGCGAGACGGCGAATGCCGCGCGAGAAATGCCATCGCTTCGCTCGGAGCAGGTAAAGCTTCCGGCCTCACCCAGAGGAAGCCAAGCGGACGGCAGCGCCCGAAGGCGAAGCCGTTCGTAGGGTGATACACTCTGAAGTCGTGTCGCCGTCTGCGCTGCTCACCGCGCTCATGGCATTGCCGCTGACCGGCAGCCTGCTCACCATTATTTTCGTCCGCATCCCCCGCGCGCCTGCGCGACTGAGGTCGCTCGCCGGGCTGCCGACGGTGATCGGAGCTGCCATCGCGCTAATCGCGGCGTGGCTGCTGCGCGGTCAATCCGACTGGGAAGCCGTCATCGGAGGCTGGTCGCCCATCTCCTTCACCGGCCTGCCCCTGGCCATGGCCGACTTCGCGCCCGCGGCCGGCATCATCATCGCGTGGGTCACGGTCTATTTCCTCAACGGACTGGAATCGTTGGCTGCGTCGCCCGACGAGCGCGATTCGGTCGCAGGGGCGCTATGCGTCGCCTCGCTGACGCTCGTCGCTTTTGCCAACAACTTCGTCGCTCTCCTCGTTGGGCTGGGGCTGACCGACTTGTGCACGGCCTACGCGGCGCTGCGACAACAAGGCAGTGGACGCGCGGCCATGATCCAGCTGATGCTGAACGGCGTCTCGATCACCGCGTTGATCTTTGTCGCCGTCATCCACGCTGCCGGGGGTAACAGCTTGCACCGGCCTCTCGTCCGCCTGGGAGACTCCACCGCGCCGCTGATGGCGCTGGCCGTCGCTTTGCGGCTGAACGTCGTGCCGTTTCGCGCGTTGCCGAGCGCATGGAGCGACCCGCAGAACTCGGCCGGCGCGGTGAGCGGCCTGCTCGTGCTTACCCGGCTGCCCGGTTTGGGCATCACCGGCCTGCCGGGATGGTTCTACGCGCTGGCGCTTGTGGGTGGATTGCTCACGCTCATCATCGCCGCCTTGCAGGCCGAGGCGCGCAAGGATGCGCTTGTGCCGGCCGCCGTGACGGCCGGCGCGTACCTCGCCGGCGCAAGCGCCATCCTAAACATGCCCGGCGTGACGGCGGCTGCGACCATCGCCTGGCTGATCGGAACGGCGCTGATCGGGCGCCCCGGGCCGGTAGACGCGCCGCCATGGGTCAAGTCGGTTCGCCGCGCGATGCGCGGCGTCGGCGCACTCTGTCTCATCGGCCTGCCGCCGATGGTGGGACTCGTCGGGCACGCCGGCGTGATCACGGCGTGGACGGCGCGCGGCACGGATGGATGGCCGTTCGCCTTGGCGTGGATCGTCTGCCTCGTGCTGATGGTCTATGCGCTGCTGACGATCGTCTTCAGCTCAACCGGCGAAGCGGTTCATGACGTCCGGCCTGCGCAGGAGCGACATCACCTCAGCGCACAGCTGGCCCGCGAGGCGATTGGCGGGCTGAGCGCAGGCGTGCCTGTGCTGCTGTTCGGCGTCGCGCCTGCGCTGCTGACGGCTGGATCGCTGGCCGAGGTCCTGGGGCGCCACGGCGCCCTGGGCTGGGCAGGTTGGGCCGTCGCCGTCGCCGCCGGTGCACTGCTCTGGCGGCTGGAGTCGCGCTGGCGACCGGCGATCGGCCCGATAAGGGAGTGGACAACCCGCGCGCTCGACCTGAGCTGGTTCTACAGCCTGCTGGACGGCGCGATTGGGCGGCTGCGCTATCCCTTTAGCCGCGCGTTTGACTTGTTGGAGAGCGATGGCACGCTGCTGTGGGCAATCATCGCCGTGTTGCTTATTGTGCTGATCTCACGGCCGGGCGGGCCATAGAGCCTATGGGCAACAGGCTACCGTTGCGCTTCGTCCCGCTCGCCGCTTTTGCCGGGCTGATGCTGCTGGCAGCGCTCGTGCCAGGCGAGTGGCTGCGTCCGCTCGAGTGGGTCGGGAACGCAGTCTGTCACCGCATCGCCGAGCGGTCATTCTTCATCGCCGGCAGGCAGCTTCCCGTGTGCGCCCGCGACACCGGCATGTTCTCCGCTGCCCTGCTAGGGATCATCAGCCTCACGCTGACGCTGCGCAGCCGCGCGTCCATCTTTCCGCCGCGCCCATACGCCTATGCCTTCGGCGCGTTCTTCGTCGCTTGGGCTTTTGACGGTTTCAACTCGTACTGGCTGCTGGCGACCGGCCGGACGCTGTTCTACCAACCGCACAACTGGCTGCGGCTGACCACCGGCGCATTCATGGGCATCACGCTCAGCGCCTACGTAGTGGCGCTGGCCAACCAGGCCATCTGGCGCGACCCAGACGCTGTGCCGGTCGTCCGCGCGTGGCAGGACGTGCTGCGACTCGTCGCCGTCGCAGCGATGTTGATCGCCGTGGTCCTGCTGCGCGCGGACATCCTGCTCGGCCCACTCGCGCTGACCAGCGGACTAGGCATCCTCGTCCTGCTCACGCTGGTGAACGGCCTGATCGCGCTCGTGGTGATGCGGCGGCACGGGCGCGTAGAACGCTGGCGCGAGCTGGCATTGCCGGCGACCGTCGGCTTTGCCCTCACGCTGGCGCAGATCGGCCTGGTCAACCTCTTGCGCGCGGCACTCACCCAGCAGTTCGGCGCACCTTTCTGAGCGCGACAAAGCCCGTCACTTCTTCTGGGCAGCCTCCCAGATCGCCGTGGTGAAAGCTGCGCTTACATCAGCGTCGGCAGGTAAGGCCTGATACTTCGCCAACATTTGGGCGAGCGCCTGCCACTGCTCCTGCGATTGCCAGCCAAAGCCGCGTTCGCTCTGGGCATCGCGCAGCTCGGTCTCCAGCATGTAGCGCATGTGCTCTGGGTCGGTCTCCGGCCCCGCATACTGCATCACGATTTTCACGGCTTCGTCCGGATTCGCCTGGGCGTAAGCGATGCCCTGCAAGGCGGCGCGCAGGAAGCGGCTCAGCTCGTCGGCGCGCGACTGGATATACGCCTCGCTGGAGACGTAGGCCAACCCCAAGGTCGGCACGCCGTAGTCGGCCGCTTCCCAGAGCGTGATCTCGTGGCCCAACTTGCGCAGCAGATAGGGTTCGTTCGACTTGAAGAGCGGGTAGACATCTACTTGGCCCTCGGTCAGGACGCGAGGGTCGAAGCCGACGTTGACCAGGCTCACCTTGTTCACATCGGCTCCGGCGGCAGTGAGCAAGGCGTATAAATCCGGCGGCGGCGTGCCTTTGTATCCGACCGTCTTGCCTTCCCAGTCTTTGGGCGTCCGAATGCCGGATTCGGACAGCGCCGCGAACGCCTGCTGACCCTTCTGCCCAATTAGAGCGATGGACACCACCGGCAGACCGGGGTCGGCGCGACGCTGCAGAATGGTGGCTGCGTCCATAGTGGTCACCTGCACCTTGCCTGCCACCAGCAGCTGGACATGCTCGCCCCGGCCGGGGGAATGTTCGATGGTGACGTCTAGGCCGTTCTCCCGGAAGAAGCCCTTCTCCTTGGCAACATAAGCGCCGACGAAGGGAAGATTAGCCTGCGGTTTATACCCTGCCATGAAGGTCATCGGGATCAGCGCGGTTTCGGCTGCAGCCGTCGGCGCAGGCTCGGCGGGCGCTTGCGTGGGGGCAGAGACGGCAGGTTCAGACGTCGCCCTTGGGGGCGGCGCCGCGCAAGCGCTCAGCAAGAAAACAGCAGCGAGTGTGAACGCAAGAGTCTTGTGCATTGTGTCGTTAAACCTCCATAAAATGGTGAAGATCACTCGGCGAAACGGGTTCTGGCGCAGCGTCGCGCGTCAGCGCCAGCGGAGCGTGCGGCGCTCCAACCAGACGATGACGCCATACGTCGCCATGCCCGAGACCGACAAGATGAGGATGGCGGCGAACATGGGCGGCAAGTTGAGATTGCTGTAGGCCAGCCACATTACCCGCCCCAGGCCGCTCGAAGCGCCGGTCCACTCGGCGATCACCGCCCCGATGAGCGAAAGCGGTGCAACGACGCGCAAGGCGGCGAACAGGTAGGGCAGCGAGAGCCAGAGGCGCAGATGGATGAGCACCTGCCATGGGCTGGCTTGATACAGCCGCATCAGGTCGAGCATCTCGCGGCCGGCACTTTGCAACCCCACCAGCATGTTGATCAACACGGGGAAGAACGTCAGCAGCGTCGTGATGATGATCTTCGGCAACACGCCAAAGCCCAGCCAGATGGTCAGCAGCGGGGCGATCACCGCCAGAGGGGTGGACTTGATGAGGATGGCCAGCGTCATCACGCCGCGCTCCAATTGCGGCTTCAAACTGACCAGCACGGCGACGGCGACGCCGACGACCGCGCCG
>JANWVF010000099.1 GCA_025056965.1 Thermoflexales bacterium
CTCTCTCCTGCATTGCTCATCACAGGCGGCACGCTCGTTAGCAGCGAAGGGCTGCGCCACGCCGACATCCTCATCGAGGGCGAACGCATCGTTGAGGTGCGTGACACGACTGCCGGTGCGCAGTCGTCGGCTGGCGGTTGGCAGTTGCTGGACGCCTCTGGCCTGCTCATCTTCCCCGGCCTGATTGACGTCCACGTACATCTGCGTCAGCCGGGCGGCGAGCACAAAGAAGACTTCTATACCGGCACCTGCGCAGCGTTGGCCGGCGGCGTAACGACGGTCTTCGCCATGCCCAACACCTCGCCCGCCGTAGTTGATCGGACATCGTTCGACCATGCGATGCGCCTGGCGCGCCAGAACGCCGTTTGCGACTTTGGCCTCTTCCTCGGCGCGACCCACGCGAATGCGGGCCTCAAAGCGCAGGAGCCGGACATTCAGGAGTGCGGCTTGAAAATTTACATGGGCAGCAGCACGGGCGACTTGTTGGTGGAGGACTTCGCCGCGCAGTTTGCCCACTTCGAGCGCTACCCACGCGACCGCGTGATCGCCGTGCACGCGGAACATGAGCCAGCCGTGCGCTACTTCGCGAACCACGGCCTGCGTCGTCCGCCGATCTGCGCGGAGATTGAAGTCAGCCGCGCCGTGGCCATGGCCGCGCACTGCAACCGTCCGTTGCACGTGTGTCACGTCTCCACCCGGCGCGAGGTGGAGATCATCGCCGCAGCCAAACGGCGCGGCGTGCCGGTCACCTGCGAGTTCACGCCGCACCATTTGTTCCTCAGCCAGCCGCGCGCCCAAGACATCGCGACGACGCGACGGGGAGAGGACGGCGCTTCATCGTCCGGGCTCCCTGCGTCATGCTTCGAGATGAACCCACCGCTGCGCGATCCGCTTGACGTAGATGCCCTGTGGGCGCACCTACACATTGCCGACTGCATCGCCACTGATCACGCGCCACACACGCTGGAGGAGAAGCGCAGCCTGAATCCGCCGATGGGCGTGCCCGGGTTGGAGACGATGCTGCCGCTGCTGCTGACCGCGGTTCACGCGGGCCGGCTCCGCCTAGAAGATATCGCTCGCCTGTGCTGCGAAGGACCGGCGCGCGTCTACAAGATCGCCGGCAAGGGTAAAATCGCGCCTGGGTTCGATGCCGATCTCACCCTCGTTGACCCGAGCGCCGCATGGACCGTCGGCGATAAGCCGCTCTTCACCAAGTGCCGGTGGACGCCATTCGCAGGTTGGCCCGTGCGCGGCGCAGTGCGGCGGGTGTTCGTGCGAGGGCAGTTGGCCTTCGATGACGGGCGCATCGTCGTCGAACGTGGTTTTGGCCGTCCGGTGCGCAACTGATGACGCAGCGACCATCCAATGACGCAATCCCTTTACTCTCCCGTGGCGAACCGCATCCTAGTGCTGGCGGCGCTGCTGGCGCTCACCCCGGTGCTGCTGCTGGTGGTCGAATTGCCCTCGCGCAACGCATCGCTGACCTTCCTCGGTTCCCCGCTCTCGATCAACCTCAACACCGACTCGCTGCTGATCCTGTTCCTGCCCGTGCTCACCATCGCCGGCGTTGACTGGGTGCTGCGCGATCATCCGGATGTGCAAGCCGGCGAGGTGCCCTTCCTCTTCCCGTTCTGGATGGCGCCCGGCCTGGCCGCCCTAGCCTTGGCCCTGTTGCTCACGCGGCTGACGAGCTGGTCGGTGTGGATCGCCGCGCTGCTCGTCGGCGTCTTCGTCCTAGGCATCCTGATCGTGGCCGAGTACTACACCATCACGCCGAACACGCCGGCCTACCCGATCGCACGCCTGACCGTGACCGGCCTGAGCTACCTCATCGCATTCAGCTTGTTCACCCTGATCTACAGCACGCGCGAACGCAGCGTCATCACGGCAACCAGCGCATTGTTGGTGGCCGTGGCGCTGGCGCTTGATTTGCTTGCGCCGCATATCATCGGCCTACGGCAGGCGGCGCTCTTCGCCCTCATCATCGGTTGGCTGGTGGGTCAAGCGACCTGGGCGTTGAATTACTGGAACGTCTCGAACTGGAGCGCTGGCGTGGTGCTATTGACCGTGTTCTACGTCTCCGTCGGGATCGCACAGCAGCACTTCCAAGAGCGGCTCTCGCGCGGCGTGCTGATCGAATTCGCAGTCGTCTCCGCCATCGCGCTGGTCGTCGCTT
This sequence comes from Thermoflexales bacterium, assembly GCA_025056965.1. Classification (GTDB taxonomy): domain Bacteria; phylum Chloroflexota; class Anaerolineae; order J036; family Brachytrichaceae; genus JAAFGM01. The sequence continues at coordinate 2,177 of JANWVF010000099.1, forward strand.
GGCAACTGGCCGGGGCGCGTTAGGCATGAGCGGTAGACCGTCCGCTCGCTTCCGAACGCGCGTTTCGATCCTCGGGCGCGCCTTCCGGAGTGAATTTGCGGTCTTGAAATCTGGCTTGGCATGTCAAAAGGTGCTCTCGTCATCGGCGCGGCGAACTTCGACATTAAAGGTCGGATGCTGCATCGGCCGGTGCTGACCTCGTCGAACGCATCCGCGATTCGCACCAGCTTCGGTGGCGTCGCGCGCAACATCGCCGAAAACTTGGCGCGGCTCGGCACACCGGTCACGCTGCTCACCGCAGTGGGCGACGACTACGCCGGCGAAGACATCTTGAGCAGCGCCCACGACGTGGGCATAGACGTGTCGCGCGCCCTGATCGTCGAGGACGAGACGACTGGCACGTATCTCGCCGCGCTGGACGAGAGCGGCGATCTCTATCTTGGCCTGGACGACTTGCGCGTGCTGCGACACATCACGCCGGACTATCTGCGCATGCACAAAGACGCCTTTCGGGAATGCGACATCGTCGCCTTCGACATGAATCTAAGCGAGGCCGCCATGCTCACGGCCATCCATCTCGCGCACGAATACCAGAAGCCCATCTGCGTGGACCCGACCTCAACGGTGTTGGCCGGTCGGCTGCGCCCGCATCTGCCCATGATCAACATCGTCACGCCTAACCTGGCCGAAGCCGAGATGCTGCTGCGCTGCGGCCCGATCCGCACGCCGGCCGAAGCGCTGAGCGCGGCGCGCCGGTTGGTCAGCCTAGGCGTGGAAGTGGCCGTGATCACCCAGGCCGAACGCGGCGCCTGCTACGCTACTGAGGATGAGAGCGGCCAATTCCCTGCGCTGCGCGTGGATATCGTGGACACGACCGGCGCCGGCGACGCACTGACCGCTGTGCTGATCTTCGGTTATCTAAACGATTTCTCGATCAGCGATGCGTTGCAGCTCGGCCTGCGCGCCGCCGCGCTGACGCTGCGCTCCAACGAAACCGTCGCACCTGAACTCAGCCTCGATCGCCTCTACGGCTTCGACGCCGACATGCATCCAGAGGACGAGGACTCTCCCTAACGTGCGATGAACAACTGGCTAGCTGTCGTGGTCTCGTTCCTCTACGTCTTTGCCGTGCTCGGCGCTGCCGAGGGATTACGCCGCGCGTTCCGCTTGCCGGTCGAATTCACGCGCAAGGTGGTGCACATCGCCGTCGGCATGTGGGCATGGGGCACTGCTGCACTGTTCACCGACAAACGATTCGCCGTCATCCCGCCGCTTGCCTTCGTCGCGCTGAACTACTTGTCCTATCGCCGCGCGCTGTTCACCGCGATGGAAACCAGCGACAAGTCGAACCTCGGCACGGTCTACTTCCCCATCGCCTTTGCGGTGATCATCCTGCTGTTCTTCGACGTCAGCAAGCCGTTCATGGTTGCGGCGCTGATGCCGATGACGTGGGGCGATGCCTTCGCGGCGATCATCGGCAAGCGCTACGGCCGGCGACATTACGCGCTGGTAGATGGACGTTCGCGACGGAGCGTCGAGGGCTCCGCAGCTATGTTCGCTTTCTCCTTCCTCAGCGTCGCGGTGACTCTGCTTGTTTTTGACGCAGCGTTCGGCACGGCAATCGTGTGCGGACTGGTCATGGCGCTCCTCGCCACGATCGCCGAAGCCGCCAGCCCATCCGGGCTTGACAACCTGCTGGTGCCCGCGTCGAGCGCGCTGGTCTACCCCCTGCTCGCCTCCGTGTTGGCCATTCCGCTCCCCGCCTGATGACGTTGCTCATCCGGGATGCCACCCTGGTGTTGGCCGACCGCGTCGTGCCGGTCGGCTATGTGCTGATCGCAGACGGACGCATCGCAGCCATCGGCGAAGGCGCGCCTCCGGACGCGCTGATCGCCTCTGCGAAGCGCCTCCTCGATGGGACGAACAAGGTGCTGCTGCCCGGCCTGGTCAATGCGCACACCCATCTGGAGCAGACGTTCATGCGCGGCTACAGCGCCAATCGGACGCTCCTGGACTGGCTGAAGAACTGCATCTGGAAGTTACAAAGCGCGATGACGCCGGAGGATGTGGCGCTGGCGGTTACGCTCGGCTTGGTTGAAGCTATGCGCGGCGGTGCAACGACGATCGTTGACCATCACAAGGTGCCTCTCTCCAGGCGCCATACCGACGTCGTGCTGGAGGCAGCGGATCGGCTCGGCGTGCGGCTGGTGTTGGCCCGTGCGTGGGCCGACCGCGGCGCGAACGCCGAATCGCCGAGCGCCATCCTAGACGACCTGAAGCGCCTATTCGACGAATGGCACGGCGCCGCAGACGGCCGTCTGCGCATCGCCAACGGGCCGCTCGTGCCTTGGCGCTGTTCCGGCGAGACGCTGCGCCGGACGACCGAGTTGGCCCGGCGCTATGGCGCCGCTACGCACTGCCACATGAACGAGACGCAGGCCGAGGTGGCGATGACGCTGGAGGAGACTGGTATGCGGCCGATCGAGTGGTTCGCTGCGCTCGGCTTGCTGGGCGCGGACTTTCACGCCGTGCATGGGGTGTGGCTGAGCGATCGCGAGATCGCGCTGCTGGCGCAGCATGGCGCCACGGTGGTTCACTGCCCGGCTGCCAACATGATCCTTGCTTCTGGTGTCGCGCCGATCTGGAGGCTCATCGCCGAGGGGAATGGCGCGCGCGGCGTCAACGTCGCCTTGGGCAGCGACGGTCCGGCCAGCAATGACGGCCAGGATATGTTCGAAGCGATGCGCTTGGCGGCCTATCTGCAGCGGGTGACCACGCTGGATGAACGTGCCATGCCGCCGCGCTTGGTGATCGAGATGGCGACGGCCGCCGGCGCGCGCGCCGTGAGCGGTCCGGCGCTGCGCGTCGGGGATGCGGCTGACCTTGTGCTGCTGGACTTCGACGCCGCGCACATCCAACCGGTCGGCGATGTGCTGGCTTCAATTGTCTATAACGTGCGCGGGAGCGACGTAGACACGCTCATCGTGAACGGCCGCCCGTTAATCGAGGGTAAGCGCATGCTCGACCTGGATGAGCACGCGCTAATCGCCGAGTGTCGCGACCGCGCGCGATCCCTGGCCCGACGCGCGGGCGTCGAATGAACGCGCGGTCGGCTTGCTTGCGCAAAGCCGGCTGCGCCGATGATCGGCGCTTTAACGTCCGTAGGTCGCCGCCATCTTGCGCAGGCGCGCCTTCGTTTCGTCGGTCAACTGGTCCCATGTGAAGCGCCACTGCCAGTTGCCGTCGGCGCGCCCGGGAAAGTTCATGCGCGCCTCGCTGCCCAGGCCGAGCACGTCTTGCATCGTGATGATGACCGTGTCGGCCACCGACATGAACAGCAGCCGGATCAAGTCCCAGATGATCTGGCTGCCGTCAGTGCCGGTGTAATCCAGCACCTGCTGGCGCGTGTGCGGTTCTAGCTTCTCGAACCAGCTGCGCGTCGTGTCGTTGTCGTGCGTGCCGACGTAGGCCACCGTGTTGCGCACATAGTTGTGCGGCAGGAATTCCGAAGAGGTGTCGGCGACGAAGGCGAACTGCAACACGCGCATGCCGGGGAAACCGAAAGCGTCGCGCAGCGCCTTCACCTCAGGCGTAATGATGCCCAGATCTTCGGCAATGATGGGCAAGTCACCCAAGGCAGCCTTGATCGCCTGGAACAACGGCTTGCCCGGCCCTTTGACCCAGCGCCCGTTGACAGCGGTCGGCTCGCTGGCCGGCACTTCCCAGTATGACTCGAAACCGCGGAAGTGGTCTATGCGCACGTAGTCGAACAGGGCGAACGCGGAACGGCAGCGTTCGATCCACCAGGCATAGCCCTGCTGCGCCATGACATCCCAGCGATAGAGTGGATTACCCCAGCGTTGACCGGTCGGGCTGAAATAGTCAGGGGGCACGCCGGCGACCACCGTTGGGTTGCCGCGCTGGTCTAGGTAGAACAACTCGCGGTGCGCCCATACGTCGGCGCTGTCGAAGGCGACGAAGATGGGAATATCGCCGATGATCTTAACGCCCTTTTCGTTGGCGTAGCGCTTCAGCGCCGACCACTGTTGGAAGAATTGGAACTGGTAGTACTTCTGCTGCTGGATCGCGTCGGCCAGTTGAGTGCGCGAGCGCGCCAGCGCGGTCGGCGTGCGACGAGACACGTCGTCTTGCCAGGTCGTCCATGCTTCGCCGCCGTGCGCGTCTTTCAGCGCCATGAACAGCGCGTAGTCGTCCAGCCAGCCGGCATTCGCATCGCAGAACGCCTTGAAGGCTTCGTGCTGCTCGGTCGAAGCGTACTGCACGAAGTAGATATACGAACGATGCAGAAGGTCGAACTTGTAGTCAATCACGTCGCCGTATGCGACGCGATCGGCCGGGAAGGCCGGGGGATCCTTCAAGTCATCCCAGGCCAGCGCGTTTTCACGCGCCAAGCGTTCCAGGCTGATCAGCAACGGATTGCCGGCGAAGGCGGAGAAGCACTGATAGGGAGAATCGCCATAGCCGGTTGGGCCGAGCGGCAACACCTGCCATAGCTTCTGGCCCATCTCAACCAGCACGTCAACGAAGCGGTAAGCATCGTCGCCGAGCTCGCCGATCCCGAAGCGCCCCGGCAACGATGTCGGATGAAGCAAAATGCCGCTTGCTCTTTCCATGATGCTCCTGATGAATGCAGCGCCTCAAGCGAGGCGCGCGGCTATTGTAATCACGGCTCGCCGATTCGCTATTGTGATTGCACTAGGTGGATTTCCGATTTGCGCAACCGAAAGGTCGGCTGGCGCAGCGCGCCGCTGCCGCCGCGCTACGCCGAGCTAAGCGCACTGCAAGGGCAAGGCCGCGCCGCCGTTCAACTCGGGTCTGAGCGTTCGCGCCGGGGCAATTCGACGTGCGCCCGTTACAATCCGGCTATGCGGCTTTCGGCTCACCCTCAAGCAGCGATCACAGATGACATACCAACGGCCGAGTTGCGCGGCAAGCCGTTGTGGCGTAGCTTGCTCGAAATTCTCATCGCTGCAGGCCTGATCGTGCTGCTCTACGACTTCTTCTTTGCCTCGACGGAGGTGAACGACGATCGCATGACCCCGACGCTGCGCTTTGGCCAACGGGTGCTGGTCAGTCGGCTACCCTACCATTTGACCGTTCCTCAGCGCGGCGACATCGTGGCCGTGCGCAGCCATACGGATCCATCGCGCATCGAACTGTATCGCGTGGTTGGCCTGCCGGGAGACGCGCTTGACATCCGAGGAATACAGGTAGTGGTGAACGGGCTGCCGCTGCGCGAGCCGTACTTGCTCGAATGGCGTGAGCGCTTGAACCTCGGCGCGACGACCGTGGGTCGCTATCGCCTCGGCGAGGAAGATTACTTTCTGCTCAACGACAACCGCGCCAACCTCAGCGATAGTCGCTCGTTCGGAACGTTCTCGCGCGATCGCATCCTGGGCCGCGCTTGGCTCATTTACTGGCCGCCGCAGAACGTCGCCGCCGTCGCTCATGTGCAGCCGCTGCGCGAAGCGCCGTAGCGTCGCTGCACCGTTCCCGCAGCATCCTCACTCCGACCGGAACAACCGACGTCGGGCGTATTCCGCTGCCGCCTCACGGATGAAGTCCGCCGTCCGGCGCGCGCCGTAGTCGCGCTCAAGCGCGTCGGCGACGGCCAGCAGCTCGGCCTGCGTGGAGCGGCCCGGGCGCAGGGCCTCGTAGATGCGCAAGAGCTCCTCCTTTGGCACGTCGGTCAGCTCGGCCGCGCGGCGAAGGTTCTCGGCCAGTTGCGCGAAGCCGGCCGCCTGCGCTGCCTCGGCCTGGCGGCGCAGCATGTCGGGGGAGATGCGGAAGTCGTCAACCCATCGTTCGTCGTCCATCGCCATCAGCCTTCCTTACACGTCCGGCTCCCAGTCAAAGAACAACTCTTGAGGTGGTTTGTCGCGCACTTCTTCGGTTTCCCGACGATGCAGCAGCGCGGTCTTCACAATTAGGCGCAGGCGCGCCCAATTATCCACCGTCACCGGCACCGGCTTGACCGCCTCGCCCTTGGCATACTTGGCCGCGTTCCGGCCGATCTGCTCGAAGGTCTCGAGCGTGAGGCTCGGCGAGAACGAGAACAGCTCCAGGTTGTGCAGCCGAGGCATGCCGCGCTTGTGAATAACCGCCGTGCCGCGGCTCTGCAGGCCGATCCCGATGCCGCTGCCGCTATAGCTGGAGGCGGTAAAACCGAGCTGGGCGCAGTCGCTGGTGTGGTAGGCCTTGATGAGGCGGGCGATCATGCCTTCCTTGGCGATCCCGGTGAAGATGGCCTTGAGCACCTCCTCGTGGGGAAGTCCGTTGATGGTCTGTGTAAGCGCCGTGCCGAAGGCGGGACCGACGCACACGATCACCTCGTTGAAGCGGCCGGGGCGCGCCGGACCGAGCTCGTGCAGGTTCGGCAGCGGGGCGCCAATGCGGTCGGCGATGAAGTCATGCGGCGAGCGCGCCTGCGGCAGGGCGGTAATCTCCTGCCAGCGCGCACCCTGCAGGCGATAACCACTGCCCGGCCCGGCGTAGTCATTCGGATCGGTGAGCGCGCTGAGCACGCGGAATGTCGGCTTCGGCGAGGATGGGTCATCTCGGACGAAGATCGCCGCCGGTTGAAGGTAGTCCCCTAACGTGCGCTGGCGCAACATCTCGGTCAGGTTGGCAGCGATTTGGGGGAAGCCGTGCCGACGCAAGGCGCTGATCACGTCGCGCACGTCTTGCGGCCCTTCCAGGAAGCGGTCGGCAGCAGCCAGGTCGGCGACGATGTCGCGCGCCGGCATGTCATCGCTGCTGTGGGCGACGACGGCGGCCTCCACCTCTTCATCGCGAATCTCCGGGAAGCCCAACTCGGCATAAACGGCCTGCACCGCGCGGGCGGCTTCGCGGCGCACGGCCAGCACCTCGGCCTCGCGCACCGGCCGCAGCCCGCCGTCAATCTGCATGTCACGCTGCAGCACGTTGTAGTCGTCAAAGTCTTCGGCGTCGAAGTTGCCGCCACCGAACATGTTGTCGCGGCGCGGCACAGCGCTGTAACCGCTGAAGATGAAATCCGTGCCGGGGATAAATTGCAACATCAGCTTGGCGCTCTTGCGGATGGCGCTGTGACTGGCCAGCGCGTCGTTGCCGCTGGCGACTTCCAGGCCGAGCATGGCAGCGATCAGATTCTCGGCCAGCACAGCGCGCACGCCGCCCGGCAGGCTCTCCGGCAGCGCGATGCAAGAAATCGAGCCGTTCTGGACGCCTTGGCTGCCGGCGCCGCGCACGATGCACAGACAGCGCGCCTCTAGGTACAGCATGCTCTTGCCTTCGCTGCTGCCCATCAGCGCCTCGCTGCCGGTGCCGCTGGTGAAGCGGATCTTGACGCCGCGTGAGGCGTAGGCGCTAGCGAGGAAGGCTTTGCTCCACGGCGTGTCGTCGCCATCCACGAAGCTGCGCTCGGTGCCGTATACGCTCAGCGTCTCGGCGTAGCTGGTCAGCCCCTTCATGGCCAGGCGCAGCCCCATGCTTTCCTCGATGGCGCACTGGGTGAGCACGCCGCCGCGGCCAGTCTGTGAGCCGACCAGCACGCACAGCGCGTTCAGCGGCGCCATGCGCGCGATGCCGACGGTGGTTTCGATCTCGGCGAATCCGCGCAAGGCAGCTTCGGCAGCGTCGGCGGCCAACAGCGCGGGATTCTCGCGGCGATTGGTCACATGCGCTTGATTGGCCGGCGTCTTGCGCACGCGCATCTTGGCCAGCCCCATCATCATCTCCAGGACGCTCATGTGCCGCACGATCTCGCACAGCTTGGCCGGTGTGCATCCCAGCGCCAGCCGACGCACTTGATCGGCCGGCACGTTGATGTCCACTAGCATGCGGGCGATCTGTAACGACGGCGTAGCCATCGCCTCCTCGGCCACACTGAGGTCGAGGAAATGATCAGCGATGAACGTGTCGAGCGAATCGAATTGCGCCCGCGTCTTGCCGTCCATCTCGATCACCCTTTTATGCGGAGCAGGTTCGAGGGTCAACGACGGCCGGGGATCGTTCGGGCCGTCGGCGACGATCAGTCCGGCGTCCGGCCATGCTTCGACGAAGGTTTCCTTGTTAATGTCGCGCTCGGCCAATCGGGCAAAGCGTTTGGACTGGGTCATGGCAGGTTCAGTTTACGGGAACTCGGCCATGTGCGCCTGCAGCTGGAGACGACGATCCTCCTTCGCGCGACGAAACCGCGCGTCGGCGCCATCCCGCTTCAACGCACATCGAACGAGGCGATGACCACTGCGTCGCTGCCGTCGGTCGTGCGCCGCCGTGGCATGCCGTCCTGGGTGGGATCATAAATGCCGATGCGAATGTCGTAGCGGCCGGGCGGCACATCCTCAATCAACCGAACGCCGTAGACGTGGGCGCCTTGGCCGTCCGCCAGCTTAAGATGTGGCGCACTCGGAGCCAACGGCTCATCACGCTGGCCGATGAGCACGGCCGGATTATCGCTTCGGCTAATGTGGATGAACAGCTTCTCTTGGCCGTTTAGCCGGGCCTGGGCGATGTTCCATCGCAAATACACTTCGATCAGCCGCCCGCGCGCATCCACACGCGCGTAGGCCTTTTCAAGCAAAGGCCCATCCGCGAACGCTACGTTGAAAGACCGCAGCAGGTTCGGGTTGAGTCGGCCGTAGATCTTCACGATCCATCGGCCGGAGTATGTCTCCTCCACCTGCACAAACTCGCGCGCCAGCGCCGAGCTCGCAATACCTTTGCCATCCCAGAAGCTATCTACGATCTGCAATATGACGCGCTCTACGCCTTCCGCTTTCAGTTCCTCGACGGCGTGTCGCGCGCCTTCGGCGTCGCCGGCGCGATACGGCAGCGTGATAAAGGCCGGGCCGTGATGCAGGTAACGATTGTGATAGTAGGTGAAGACCGGATCGGGGAAGTTAAGCGCGATGCGTACGCGGTCGGCTGGCAGTGCGCTCGCATAGCGATTAATCACTCGGATGAAGCCATGCCATACGCGCGGATGGCCGTCCACGACCTCTGAGCGCTGGTAGCTGCGCAGCCCGGCCAAGGTGATGCCCGTCAGCGCGATGCCCAGGACGGCGGGGGCTAAGCGGCTAAGCACCATTCGCCCGGCCGGCGACGCCAGCCGAAACTCTGCGGGATGCACGGCAGCAACCGCCAACAGCAGCTGAAACGGCGCCAGCGTGGCAATGGAATAGCGCTCCAGGAAGATGGGACGGTTGAGCGATGCGGCCCAGGCGATGACCAGCGGCACGCACAAATACAGCGTCAACAACCAGGCCTGACGGCGCATATGCGGCGCGCCGAGCGACAACTTGATCAGCCCCGCGATGGCGCATACGGCGCCAAACGCTGCTAACGCCGGCCGGACGATCGTCACGTTCGGACCGAAGAGGAAGGCGCTGAACCAGGCGGTGATGGCTTCAGTTGGTGAGAGGTTAATGCCTACTGCGCCGCGATAATTCACCAGCACGTCGCGCGCAATGATCAACCACGGCAAGCTGAGCGCCGATAGTGCCACCTGCGCGGCGATCCAGAGAGCAAGGGGCGCCGGTGAGCGCAGCGCGCCCGCAGGCCGCGAGGGCGCGACGGCGCCGAGAAACTCGTCGGCGCGGAAGACCGCGCTGCTAAAGACAAACAGGTTCTGCGCGATGAACACGAAGCCTGCGTAGTAGTGCATCTGCAGCGCCAACCAGCTGACGGCGACATAGGCCCAGGCGATGCGCCATGACCTGCGCTGCAACAACATCCACATGAGTAACGTGCTTGCCAAGGTGAGCGCCAGCAGCATCGAGTACATGCGCATCTCGCGGCTGTAGAACACGGCGAACGGCCCGAGCGCCATCAGCGCTGCCGAAGCAAAGGCCACGCGCGATGAAAAGCCCAGCTCACGCGCGAAGCGCCAGGCCAGCGCGATGGCCAAGACGCCGAACCAGACGCTGGGAAAGCGCAGCGCAGGCTCACTGACGCCCGCCAAGGAGCTCCAGGCTTTCTGCAAGAAGTAACTCCCCACCGGATGCGGTTCGCGCATCGCCAGCGTGTCGCCGATGATCTGGTCGTATGTTCGCTGGATGAACACGTAGCTGAAGCCCTCGTCGCCGGCCAACTCCGCAAAATCCAGGCGATAGACACGCACAGCGAAGCCCAGCAGCACGATCAGCGCGAGGCCGATGGCGACGGCCAAGGTCTGGCACGATCGTTCAGCGACGCATGCTGAGCAGGGTCTGCGAGGCATGTCTCGGGGGCGTGGCAGGTTCAGTTCAACTTGATGACGCCGAGCAAGATCAAGTCATCACGCGCTGGCCGGCCATCCTGCTGGGCAGGCCAACGCAGCCCGCCCTCGCGGTCATAGACGCCGGCCAGCAGCCGATACTCGCCGGCCGGGGCGTCGGCCGGCAGGGCCAGCCGGTGAACTTGATTGATGTGCTCCCCCGGCCGGTAGGTGAGTGTGCTGCGCACCGTGCCATCCACGATGGGCGGGTTGTCATCTTGTGAGACGAGCCGACCATCCGGCCCGAACATGTGTAGGAAGAGCACGCCATCGCGCGTTGGGACTTGCTCGACGCGCCAATGCGTGATGAAGTCGTAGGTGCGTCCGCGCTCTAGCGGCGCATTCACGCTGTAGCCGAGCAGGCTCAGCTCGCCCACGCGCGCACCGGTGGTGGGATGCTGGGCTTGCACTGCCGCGAGCGCGCGGGGATAGTCCTCGACTCGCACCAGGCCCAGAAAGGTCGCATCCACGCGGCGACCGCCGCGCCAGCGCTCAAGCTGCAGGCAATACCAACCGGGCTGTGTCGAGCGCAACACATCCAGCACATACTGATCGCGCATCAGCTCGCCGGCCGGCCAAGCCGTTGCCGGGAAGTCGGGGCTGCCAACGATGCGCTGGACGCCTGCCACTTCACCGCCGAACAGGCCCTTGAGCATCAGTCGGGTCTCCCAGGGCACGAGATCGTCGCGCATCGCCTGCCAGGTGAGAGCTACCGGCAGCGGCTCACCGGGGCGGAGTAAGGTGGGATGTTCCTTCCGCACGAGCGTCACGTCACGTGCACGCCAGTAGGGGTTGGCTTCGGCGTCCGCCTGGCGGGCCACGCGGATGCAGCAGTCCAGGTCGCGCCGCGGCAGGGCTGCCGAGAAGGCCTGGACTAATTCGTTTTTGTCGCCGGAGCGCACTTGCAACTCCAGCGTATAGCTCTGGGGCAGCAGGCCGGGAGGCACGGGGACGATGTAGCTCATCCGATAGAAGGTGCCTGCGTGCCAGGACTCGGGATGGTGCGCTAAGCGCGCCGGTAGTGTCCAATCCAGCCAAATGCGACCATGAGCCGCCAGACGCACGGCCACGCTATGTTTTGCAGGGTCATCCGTCGTCCCTCGTCGCCAATAGAGCGCCAATCGAAAGTTAGCCTGTGGATGGTATGGGTTGCCCGGCTCGACCTCGTAGCCTGCTATGACCGTTCGATCCGTCGGAACGCTATCAACAACACTTGCCGTTGCGGGCAACACTTCGACTACGCGTGGGTGCAAGTCATATTCAAGTAGTTCGATGATGGTCGTACGGGCCGGGAAGGCGATACGGCTACGCAGCAGATACGGACGCAGAATAGCCTGCGCCTCAGGATTCTGGTAGCTGTTGTCGCCGCCGGTGTTGGCATACCACACGCGCTTGTAGCGCTCGGTGATCGTGCGGCGCACCTCTTCCACAGGATACGCGGCCCATTCATTCACGGTCAAGATCGGCGCAGGTAGATCGCGCAGATATAGGGGCAGCAAGGCCTCCGGAGTATTGATATTGATGACGATCGCGTCACCCGGCTGCCACTGTTGCCTCAGATAGTGGGCCATGCCGCGCCAATCGTCTTGCCACGTCGGCGAACGCACGAACGTCATGCCTAAACCGAAGGTTGTGCTGCCGACGACCGCGATGAGTGAGCTACTACCTAGGGCCTGCTGCCATACGCGCCATGCCGATAAACGCCTCGCGATCGCTATGCCGCCGGGCGAGAGCGCCGCGCGAACCGCATGCGCGATCGCGACGTGTATCGCCGGGACGATGAAGATGACGTAGCGAAAGCTGGGGTAGTTCTCGATCAAATTTGACAGGCCTAGCCAGAAGATGATCGGCGCGCAGATCGTCACGGCCAGCAACAGACGCGCCATGCTCTCCCGGCGACTCAAAGGTAGGCAGACACCCAGCAGGACGAGCA
>JANWVF010000066.1 GCA_025056965.1 Thermoflexales bacterium
CTGTGGGCGGCCGGCGTCCAGCGCGTCACCGATTACTTCGACAAGATCAGCCAAGCCCGCGTCGAGGTCGAGCACATCGCGTGCGCCATGCTGTGCATGGTCAGCACCTCCGACCCTGCTGAGTGCATTCGCCAGACGCACGAGTGCTACGACCGGCTGCGTGGGCAAAAGGCGATCCGCGTGTTCACTGCGGAGGAAGGCGCGGATGCACACTGTCAGGTGAACAACCTGAGCTTGTCCAATCAAACGATGTTCGACTGGATGGATGAGGTGCTGTAATACCGGCCGTCCGCGTCTACGGCGCAGACTTCACCATGCCGGAGATGCCGGGCTATGCCACCGCCATCGGTGCGCTGGCGGTCGGGGCCCGCGCCGGGTAAAAAACCACAAGATTCACACTTGCCATCTTGCGCAAGACGTCATTCTTCGCTACGCTTGCGTCATTCTCGTTCGGCATTGTGGAGATCAGCCATGACCCAGCACATACACGATGTGACGACGAATGGTCGCGCCGGGCAAATCACTTCTGCGGATCTGATCGCCCGCGACCGCGAGGTGGTCAGCCCGGCGATCTATCGCTATACCGAAATCGCCTTCGCACGCGGCGAAGGCGTGTTCCTCTACGACTTCGAAGGCAATCGCTACTACGACATGGCCGCCGGAATTGCCACGATGAACGTCGGGCATTGCCACCCACGCGTGGTGCGCGCGATCGCCGACCAAGCTGCAACGCTCATCCATGCGGCATCGCACGTGGGCTACATGGCGCCCTACGTCGAGATGGTCGAAACGCTGCGCAGCCTGATGCCGGCGCCGTTGAATGCAGGCAAAGCATTGCTGGTCAACAGCGGCAGCGAAGCTGTGGAGTCGGCGTTGAAGCTGGCGCGCGCCGTGACCGGTCGCAGCATGGTGCTGGCGTTCATAGATGGCTTCCACGGACGGCCGATGGGCGCGCTGGCCGCCACGGGCAGCAGCAGCAGCTACCGGCGTCATCTCGGTGGGTTGCTGTCCGGCGTGGAGCACGTGCCGTATCCGAATTGCGGGCGTTGCGCCTTCGGCCACGGCCCGCGCGAACCGCAAAACTGCTGCGGTCAATGGCGGGCGTTCATCCAGATGGTGCTCGACAAGCTCGTTCATCCGGACGATTTGGCCGCCGTGATCGTTGAGCCGATTGCTGGCGAAGGCGGTTACATCGTGCCGCCGGATGACTTCCTGCCGTTTTTGCGCGAGCTGTGCGATCGCACCGGCGCGCTGTTGATCGCCGACGAGGTGCAGACCGGCCTGGGGCGCACCGGCCGCTGGTTTGCCTTTGAGCACAGCGGCGTCGTGCCCGACGTCGTTGCGCTGGGCAAAGCGATCGGCGGCGGACTACCGCTCGGCGGCATCGTGGCGCGTGCCGACTTGATGAATCGCTGGTGGCCGGCAGCCCACGGCAGCACCTTCGGCGGTAATCCGGTGGCCTGCCGCGCCGGTTTGGAGACCATCGCGATCATGCAGGAGGAGAACCTGCCGGAGAATGCGGTGCGCGTGGGTGCGCGACTGATGCGAGGATTCGAGGCGGCGCGCGCAGGGTTGCCGATGATCGGCGATGTGCGCGGTCGAGGCCTGATGGTCGCCGTGGATCTGGTGGACGAACACGGCCAGCCGATCAGCACCGAGCGCGTGAAGCAGGTGATCAAGTCGCTGGCCAAACACGGCGTAGTGATGACCAAGTGCGGCCCCAGCGCGCTGCGCTTCGCGCCGGCGCTCATCCTCACCGAGCAACAGGCCGACGAGGTCGTTGCGCTAGTTGTCGAGGCGCTGAAGGCGGTAGGCTGAACGTTGAAAGCCGTCGTCAAGGAGTCCCCCGGCCCCGGGTTTGCGTTGCGCGACGTGCCCGTGCCTGAACCACCGGCGGGGTGGGTGCGCGTGCGCGTGCGCGCCGTGGGCATCTGCGGCACCGACATCCCCATTTTTGAAGGCGTGCGCAAGGTGCCCTATCCGCTCATCCCCGGGCATGAATTTGCCGGCGAAGTTGACGCGCTCGGCTCGGGTGTCACCGGCTGGCAACCCGGCGACCGCGTCGCCGTGGGACTAGTGATCGGCTGTGGTGCGTGCGCGGCCTGCTACCGTGGCGAGGAGAATCGCTGCGAGCGCATCACCGAGATCGGCATCCACATCAACGGCGCATTCGCCGAATACACGCTGGCGCCGGCCAAGACGCTTCATCGCTTGCCCGACCACCTGAGCTTCGCCGATGGAGCGTCCGTGGATCCTGTAGCATCTTCCTATCGCGGCATTCGTCGGCTGAACCTACAGCCGCAGGACGATGTGGCCATCTTCGGCCTGGGCCCGATCGGCCTGTATGCCTTGCAGGCGGTGCGCGCGCACGGCGTGCGGCGGGTAATCGCCATCACACCTCGGCGCGGTCTGCGCGGCGAAGTCGCCTGCCGCACCGGCGCCGATGCGCTCATCGAGTCCGCAGCGTGCGCCGACTTAGTTGAGGCCGTGCGCGCGGCGAACGGTGGCGCCCTGCCTACGGTGATAATTGAGGCGACCGGCCAGCCGGGTGTGTTCGCCGACCTGTTGCGCGTGGCTGCGCCCGGCGCGCGCGTGCTGTTGCTGGGCATCTTTCACGCGCAGGCCATGTTCGACCCTGCCCAGATCATTCGCAAGGAGTTGCGCGTGGAGGGCAGCTTTTGCTATACCTGGGATGACTTCGCGGCCAGCCTCGACCTGATTGCGCGCGGCAAGGTGCGCACCACACCGGTGATCACGCACACGCTGCCGCTGACGCAGATGGCCGAAGCGCTCGACTTGATTCATCGTCGTGAGGCCGTGAAAGTAATATTGCAGCCGTGAACGCTGCGCAAGTCCGTTCAGCAATCTGAAAGAGAGGAGTAAACATGAAGCCGTTCAACCGTTCTATTCGACTGCTTGGATTTGCGATCGCTACCGGTTTGATGCTTTCTGCGTGTGCTCAACCTGTTGCCCAGCCGGCAGCCCCGGCGCAGCCCACGCCTACCGAGGCGCCGGCGCAACCTGCGCCCACCGAGGCGCCAACTCAGCCGGCTGAGCCCACGCCCACCGAGGCGCCGGCGCAACCCGCGCAGCCGGCCGCCGAGAACGTGCTCGTAGTAGGCC
Organism: Thermoflexales bacterium; assembly: GCA_025056965.1. Taxonomy (GTDB): domain Bacteria; phylum Chloroflexota; class Anaerolineae; order J036; family Brachytrichaceae; genus JAAFGM01. Next base: position 3,124 of record JANWVF010000066.1, read on the forward strand.
TGCCCAAGGCCGACACGCGCACGCTCGACCCGCATCGGCAGTATGAAATCACGCCGCCGCAGATCATGCGCGCGACCTATGAGACGCTCGTCACGCTGCCCGATAAAGGCGCGACCATTGACCGCGTTGAACCGCTGTTGGCCGAGTCCTACGAAGTCTCCGAGGATGCTCTGGTGTATACCTTCAAGCTGCGCAGCGACGTGAAATTCGCCAGCGGCAACCCGATGACAGCCGAGGATGTCGTGTTCTCGTTCAAGCGGCTGGGCGCGCTGCAGGATAACCCGTCGTGGTTGTTCAACGACCATGTCGCTTCGATCGAAGCGCCGGACGCCTCGACGGTGAAGATCACCTTGAAGGAGCCGAACGCCGCCTTCTTGTCTATGCTGGTGTCGCCGAACTTCGCGGTAGTGGACTCCAAAGTGGTCAAGGAGAAAGGCGGCACGGATGCGGACAACGCCAAAGATGCCGACAAAGCGACCGACTGGCTGGACGGCAACTCGGCCGGCACCGGCCCGTATGTGCTCAAGGAATGGCGGCGCGGCGAGCAGGTCGTGATTGAGCGCAACCCCAATTACTGGCGCGGTTCGCCGCCCTTCGATCGGATCATCTTCCGCGAGATCCCCGACGATGCCGCTCGTCAGCAGGCCCTTGAACGCGGCGACGTGGACATCGCCGTGGGCCTGGACGTGGACGCGGTCAAGCGCCTGGAGGGCAACGCCGACTTCCAGATCATCGTGGGTAACACGCTGGACATGACCTATCTCGCCTTGACGACGAACGCCGAGCTGTCTAAGGGATTGGCCGATAAGCGCGTGCGCCAAGCGATCAAGCATGCCATTGACTACGACGGCATCATCAACGGCCTGCTCGGCGGCACGGCGCTGCACATCCCGACCATCATCCCGCTCGGCTTGCTGGGCACCGATCCGGCGCTGGCGCCCAAGCGCGATGTGGAGAAGGCTAAGGCGCTGCTCAAGGAGGCCGGCTTTGAAAGCGGCCTGGAGATCACCATGGTCTATCCGGGCGAGTACAAGCTGAGCAACGTGATCCTTGCCGATACGCTGGCCGCCAAGCTTCAGGAAGACTTGGGCGAAGTCGGCATCAAGCTCAACGTCGAGCCGCGTGACCCGGCGTCGCATCGCGCCGACTATCGCGGCGGGAAGCTGATGGCGACCATTGCGGACTGGACGCCGGACTTCCTCGATCCTCACGGTTGGGCATCGGCCTTCGCCGTCGAAGGTGCGGCGGCGGCCAAGCGCGTGTATTACGCGAACAAGGAGGCCGAGAAGCTTGCCCTCGACGCAGCCAAGACCACCGATCCGGCCAAGCGCGCCGAGATGTACCTCAAAGTGCAAGAGCTGATCCTCGATGACGCGGTGTTCATCGGTCTGATTCAGCCCAAAGTGCAGATCGTCGCCTCGGCTAAGCTAAAGGACATCATCTACAACCCGGTGTACTTCCTCGACTACTACTTCATGGCGCGGTAGGCGCCGATGAGGACGCTTCGACACACCAGGTTTCTCCGCGGGGAAACCTGGTGTGTCTCCCCCTGCGCGAGGCGCCTCTGTCGGATTGGCCGGGGTGACTTGATAGAACGACGATGTCTCTGCTCGCCTATCTCGCCCGCCGGGTGTTCGTCACCATCCCGTTGCTGTTTTTGGTGACCCTGCTCGGCTTTGTCATCACTTATCTGATCCCTGCCGATCCGCTGTCCATGGTGCTCTCCGAGCGTGCCATGGCCAACCCGCAGATCGTTCAGGCCTACCGCGAGCGCTGGGGGCTCGACAAGCCGCCGCACGAACGCTACCTCACCTACGTCGGCAACCTGGTGCGCGGCGACTTCGGCGAATCCATCGTCACCCAGCAATCGGTGTCGGCGGACATCGCGCGTTACTTTCCGGCTACGGTCGAGTTGGCCGTGGCGGCGACGCTAATCGCGGTGGTTTTTGGCGTGCCGCTGGGCATCGTCGCCGCGGTGAAGCGTGAGACGCTGATAGATCACGCGGCGCGGATCGTCTCTCTGATCGGCGTATGCGTGCCGGTGTTTTGGCTGGGTTTGCTGGCGCTGTCGCTCTTCTACTATCGCTTGCAGTGGATGCCCGGGCCGGGGCGCGTGAACGCGCGGCTAGATCCGCCGCCGGTCGTGACTGGCTTGCTCACAGTGGACAGCCTGTTGGCCGGCCGCGGCGACGTGTTCGCCAGCGCGCTGCACCATTTGATGCTGCCTGCGCTGGTGCTGGGCGCGTATAGCATGAGCCTGATCACGCGCATCGTGCGCTCGGCGATGATTGAGGTGCTGCAGCAGGACTACATCCGCACGGCGCGCGCTAAAGGGCTGATCGAACGCGCCGTCGTGATGCGCCATGCGCTGCGCAACGCAGCGCTGCCATCCGTGACCGCCATCGGCCTAGCCTTCGGCAATTTGATGGCCGGCGCGGTGATGACCGAGACCGTGTTTGCATGGCCGGGCATTGGGCGGTATGCCGTCGAGTCGGCGATTAAGCTCGACTTCGCGCCCATCATGGGCGTCACGCTGCTCGTGGCCGTCATCTATATCGCGGTTAACTTCGTCGTGGACGTCTCGTACGCGCTGCTCAACCCGCGCGTCCGGCTGTCGTGAAACATGGCGGCAGCTCCAGCGTATCCGACCGCGTCGGCCTTGGCCGGCAGCCGCTCGACGGCGTTTAGGCGCGAGCTGCGCCGGCTGCTGCGTAACCCTTCGGCGGCAATCGGCGGCGTGATCATCCTGTTCTGGCTGTTGATCGCATTGTTGGCGCCGCTGATCGCGCCGTATTCGCCGACAGCGCAGCGTGTGACCAACCGCCTGAAGCCGCCTAGTGCGCAGCACTTCTTCGGCACCGACGAACTGGGGCGCGACATCTTTAGCCGCGTGCTCCACGGTGCGCGCGTCTCGCTGCCGGTGGCGCTGGCTGTCGTGGCGGTGACGGGAACGGCGGGCGTGCTGCTCGGCGCAGTGGCCGGCTATGCCGGTGGGCTGCTCGATGAGATTGTCATGCGCGTCGCCGACGCGGTGCTGGCCTTCCCATCGTTGATTCTGGCCATCGCCATCACGGCGGCGCTGGGGCCGGGCTTGCAGAATGCCGCGCTGGCCATCGCGCTGGTGCTGTGGCCGGAATACGCCCGCCTGATCCGCAGCCAAGTGATCGCCTTGCGCGAGATGGAGTTCGTGAGCGCCGCGGCTGCGCTGGGCGCGTCGCGCCGCCGCACGCTCTTTAAACACATCCTGCCCAATGCCCTGCCCATCATACTGGTGAAGGCCAGCTTGGACATGGGCAATGCCATCCTGCTAGCCGCTTCGCTCTCCTTCGTTGGGCTGGGCGCTGTGCCGCCTACGCCGGAGTGGGGCGCGATGATCGCCGCTGGGCGGCACAAGTTCTTCGAGTGGTGGTTAGCTGCCTTCCCGGGTCTGGCCATCTTCACCACCGTGATTGGTTTCAACTTCCTCGGCGATGGCCTGCGCGATATGCTCGACCCGCGCATGAACCGGCGCGGATAAGCCCCAAATCTGCCGGTCGCCCTTTGGGAAATCTCCCCTCAATCCCGAGATGCCAGCCGTTACAATCCCCATCGAGCGATGAGCACCGTCCACGATGTGCTCGCCCGACTGCGCGCCGACCGCGATTTCATGCGTGATGTGTGCGACTGGCAGCGTGCGCCGGCGCGTCCTGCGCGATTTACTGAGTTTCCTGCCGGGCTCGACCCGCGCCTGCGCGAGGCGATGAAGCGACGCGGGATCGCGCAGCCCTACGAGCACCAGGCGCAGTCTATCGCGGCGACGTTGCGCGGCGAGCATGTCGTCGTCGTCGCGGATGCGGCCGGCGGCAAGTCGCTGTGCTTCCACGCCCCAATCCTCGACGCGCTGCTGCGCGACCCGAGCGCGCGGGCGCTGTGCCTCTTCCCGACCAAGGCGTTGGCGCAGGACCAACTCGCCAGCCTGCGATCAATGGTTGCAGCCTGCCAAGCGCCCGTGGCCGATCATTCGTCGTCTATCGTCCGCACCTACGACGGCGATACACCGCAGGCCCAGCGCGCGGAGATTCGCCGGGATGTGCGGGTGCTCATCACCAACGCCGACATGCTGCACGTCGGCATCTTGCCGCACCATACGCGCTGGGCGAGCTTCTTCAGGCAGCTGCGCTACGTCGTCGTTGACGAGATGCATGCTTATCGGGGCATCTTCGGCAGCCACGTCGCCAACGTCATCCGTCGGCTGAAGCGCCTGTGCGCGTTTTACGGGGCGAATCCACGCTTCATCTTGGCCTCGGCGACGATCGCCAATCCGCGCGAGCATGCCGAGCGACTCATCGAGTCGCCGGTGACGCTGGTGGATGACGACGGCAGCCCGCATGGCGAGCGCAACGTGATCATCGTCAACCCACCGTTGACCGACCCGCAGCTCGGCCTGCGCCGCAGCGCCGACTTCGTCGCCCGCGACATCGCGGCGCGCTTCATCGCCGAGGGCTTGCAAACCATCTGCTTCGCGCGGTCGAGGAACACGGCCGAAGTCCTGTTGGCCTACTTGCAACAGACTGTCGGCGGGTCGGCATGGCAGAGCCAGTTGCCTAGCCCTCAGCTCTCGGGCTCGCCGGTGCGAGGCTATCGCGGCGGATACCTGCCCGAAGAGCGGCGCGCCGTCGAGCAGAGCCTGCGCGAGGGCAGCGCGCGCGGCGTGGTGGCGACAAATGCGTTGGAGCTGGGGATTGACATCGGGGCGCTGGATGCCTGCGTCATGCTGGGCTACCCAGGCAGCATCGCCAGCTTTTGGCAGCAGGCCGGTCGTGCCGGCCGCCGACAAGGCCCGAGCGTCGCCGTGTTAGTTGCGACGCCCGACCCGCTCGATCAATATCTCGCCGCGCATCCCGACTATTTGTTTCGGCAGTCGCCGGAGCATGCCCGCATCGCGCCGGATAACTTGGGCGTGTTGGCCGCGCATGTCACCTGCGCAACGTTCGAGCTGCCGTTCACACGCGGCGAGCGATTTGGCCGCGCCGAGGTGGATGATTTGCTTGACGCGCTGGCCGAGGAAGGTCAGCTGCACGCAAGCGGCGTCGGCGGGCTGCCGCTGTTCCGAGGTGCCAGCGACGGCCAGCTGGCGACGCGCTACACCTGGGTGGGCGAGGGTTATCCTGCCGACCGGGTAAGCCTGCGCAGCGTCGGCGAGCGCGTGAGCATCGTGGACGAGCACGGCAACTTGATCGGCGAGACCGAGCGCCATACTGCGCCCGCGCGCGTTCATCCGGGTGCGATCTACCTGCACCAAGGCCAGACCTATCTGGTGACCGAGCTGAACTGGGAGATCGGCCGCGCCGTAGTGCGTCGCGCTGATGTGGATTACTACACGCAGCCCAGCACCGTGTCGGAGGTAATCGTGGTGCGCGAGTTCGACCGACCGAGCCGGCCGCAGCCGGACTATGGCACATGCGCGCCGGCCAGCGGCGAAATCGAGGTCACCACGACCGTCGTGCGTTACCGGCAGGTGCAGTTCGGCACGCACCGGACGCTGGGGTGGGGCGAGGTGAATTTGCCGTCGCAGAAGCTGCTCACCACCGGCTACTGGTTCGCCATCCCCGAGTCCATCTGTCGGCAGTTGGAACGCGAGGGGCTGATCGGCCTGCCAAACGACTATGGGCCGAACTGGGAGCAGCAGCGCCAGGCAGCCCGCGCGCGCGATGGTTATCGCTGCGTCATCTGCGGCGAGCCGGAGAGTCCACACCGGCAGCATCACGTGCACCATCGCCGGCCGTTTCGCGCCTTTGGCTACGTGCCGGGCGAAAACGACTTCTATCGGCAGGCCAACGATCTGGATAATCTGATGACGGTGTGCCCGTCGTGTCACGCCAAGATCGAGACGGCGCAGCCGGTGAACCGGGCGTTGAGCGGCCTGTGCTACTTGCTGGCCAATTTGTCGCCCCTGTTTGTGATGTGCGATCCGAGCGACCTCGCCGCGACGTTTGATGTTGCCAATCCGCACACGCGCCTGCCGACGATCACGCTATACGAGCTGACGCCCGGGGGAAGCGGGCTGGCCGACGAGCTGATGGCGCACCATCAAGCACTGTTGAAGATGGCCGCGCAGCGTGTGCGCGAGTGCCCCTGCGAACAGGGTTGCCCATCCTGCGTAGGGCCGGCCGAACCGGCGACGGGAGCACACGAGCGCAACCTTAAGCTGGATGTCGCGCGCCTGATCGAACTGATCCTTTGACAGAGGCGCGACGTTGAGACCACCGAGGAGATCAAAGCACGATGAAAGCGATTCGAGTTCATGCCTACGGCGAGGCCGATGCGCTGACATACGAAGATGTGCCGATGCCGGAGCCCGGAGCGGGCGAGGCGCGGGTGAAGATCGGCGCGGCTGGCCTGAATTTCATAGACATCTACCAGCGGCGCGGCTGGTATAAGGTGCCATTGCCGTTCACGCCCGGCCAAGAGGCAGCCGGCGTAATTGACGCGGTCGGCGATGGCGTGACTGAGTTTAAGCCGGGCGACCTCGTTGCCTACGCCATGGTCATAGGCGCGTATGCCGAGTATGCGATCGTGCCGGTTAGCCGCCTGGTGCCGATTCCGTCGAGCGTGTCCATCGAGCAGGCCGCCGCGGTGATGCTACAAGGCATGACTGCCCACTATTTGGCGCTGACGACCTATCCGCTCAAGCCGGGCGACGTGGCATTGGTGCATGCCGGATCGGGCGGCGTGGGCCAGTTGCTCATCCAGATCGCCAAGCGGCTAGGCGCGCGCGTCATCGCAACGGTCGGCGCAGCCGATAAGGCCGAGCTGGCCAAAGCCGCCGGCGCGGACGACGTGATCCTCTACCGCGAACAGGATTTTGAGGCCGAGGTCAAGCGCCTGACCGACGGTGCCGGCGTGCACGTCGTCTACGACTCGGTCGGCAAAGATACTTTCATGAAGGGCCTAAACGTGCTGCGCCCGCGCGGCTACATGGTGCTCTACGGCCAATCCAGCGGGATGGTAGATCCGATTGACCCGCAGGTGCTCAGCCAGAAGGGATCGCTCTTCCTCACCCGGCCGACGTTGGCCCATTACACGCTCACGCGCGCCGAGCTGCTCGGGCGCGCCGGCGACCTCTTCCACTGGATGGCGGCCGGCCAGCTCCGCGTGCGCGTGGATCGCACCTTCAAGCTCAGCGAGGCGGCTGAGGCGCATCGCTACATGGAAGCGCGCCAGACTCGCGGCAAAGTGCTGCTCATTCCCTGAGCTGGACGCTACTCCGAAGGTGGACGATAATCTCGGCGCATGGCTTTCACCGTTCGGGACTTCGACGATTTGATCCGCTTGCTGGACGAGCGGCCGGAGTGGCGCGACGCGCTGCGCCGTCGCGTCCTTGGCGACGAGATGATTGCGCTCCCGCGCGCGATGCGCGAGTTGGCCGAGGCACAGACGCAGACCGAGCGATCGCTGAACCAGCTTACCCAGCGCGTGGATCAGCTCGCGCAACGTCTGGATCAGCTTACCCAGCGCGTGGATCAGCTCGCAGAACGTCTGGATCAGCTCGCCCAGCGCGTGGATCAGCTCGCGGAGAAGATAGATGTGCTCGCCGAAGCTCAGTCGCGCGCCGAGCAACGTTTGCAACGTGTGGAAGGCGACACTGGTCGGTTGAAGGGGATGATCCTGGAGATGCGTTACGCGGAGCGCCCATACGTCTACTTCAAGGATCTGGTTCGCCGAGCCCGCACGCTAGAAAGCGACGAGCTTTACGATTTGCTGGAGCGCAGCGGCTTGACCGATCAGGAGCTAGATGATGTGATCGAGAGCGATCTGGTCGTCGTTGGTCGGTCGAGAGAAGAGGATGCGCAGACCTATCTAGTTGCGGAAGTGTCGTGGGGGATCGGCCCCGACGACGTAGAACGTGCGGCGCGGCGGGCCGAGTTGCTGTCTCGCGCGGGTCAGCGCGTTATCCCGGTCGTCGCGGGCGATTGGATCACGCCGCAGGCGCTCGACGCAGCGGCCGAACGGCGCGTGTGGTATGTCCTGGGTGGGCGCGCGATAGAACCGAAGTGAAGGCCATGACGTCGAGGTGAGCGGATGGCGTACTAGTATGGCTGACAACGAGTTTTATCCTGTGAACGTCGCCGGCGTAGAGCGCCGGCTGCGATTAATGGAAGTCGCGCCCGGCGTGAAAATCGCCGTGCTCAATATCCTGGGCGACACCGAACTGGTGCAGGCGGCGGCCCGCGCGCTGGCGCCGCGCTTGCCCTCCGGCGCGGATTATCTGGTCACGGCCGAGGCGAAGAGCATTCCGCTGGCGCACGCCCTATCGGTCGAATCCGGACTGCCGTATATCGTGCTGCGCAAGTCGCATAAACCCTACATGGGTGATGCGCTCTCCGCAGAGACGCTCTCGATCACCACGAATAAGCCGCAGACGCTGTTCTTAGACGAGAAAGATCGCCAAGCGATCAAGGGCAAGAAGGTCGTGCTGGTGGACGACGTAATCAGCACCGGCAGCACGCTTCAAGGCATGCGGCTGATCATGCAGAAGGCCGGCGCCGAAGTCGTCGCCGAAGCCGCCATCTTCACCGAGGGCGACCGCGCGCGCTGGAGCAATGTGATCGCGCTCGGCCATCTGCCGATCTTCACCGGCGAAGCGAACGCCAAGGGCAGCTAATTCGGCTAAGTCCGGCCGTTTGCAGGGCAGCGCGAGAAGACCTTCGCGCGCATCCGTGAGCGGGATTAATCCGGCAGCACTACCGGCAGCTTGGCCATCAAGCCGCCGTCAATCAGATAGGCCGCGCCGGTGCATGCGCGCGCCTCGTCGCTACATAGGAAGAGCACCAGCCGGGCGACTTCTTCCGCTTTGATAACCCGGCCGATCGGGTGCATCTTGCCCCACTTTGCGACCGTCGCGTCCACGTCTGGCCCGAAGCTCGCGGCGGCTCCGCGCAGCAGAGGCGTGTCCACCGAGCCGGGCAGAACGGCGTTGATCCGAATGCCCTCGTGCGCGTGATCCATGGCGATGGCTTTGACCAAGGTGAGCGTGGCCGCCTTGCTGGCGGCATAGATCGGCACGCTGGTCTGCGTCGCCAGCGCTTGCACGCTCGACGTGCAGACGATCGCACCGCCGCCGCGCCGACGCAGGGCCGGCACGGCGTATTTGCACATCCACACGTGCCCCTTGAAGTTCACGCCCATGCCGCGCTCGTAGTCTTCCTCGCTCACGTCCTCGATCCGCCCGTAGGTCTGAATGCCGGCGTTGCTGAACAGCGCGTCGAGGCCGCCGTAGGTCTGCTCGGCGACGCGCACGGCGCGCTCGGCATCGGCCATCTTCGACACGTCGGTATGCACGAACGTGGCGCGCGGCAACGACCGCGCCAGCGCTTCGCCGGCCGCGTCGTCTACGTCGGCGATAACGACTGCCGCGCCCTCCGCGCTGAAAGCCCTCACGGCGGCCTCGCCGATGCCCTTGGCGCCGCCAGTCACAATGACGACCTTGTCCTGAAATCTCATCGGTGTGCTCCTCCGGGTTGCCTTGAATTAGCTCATGACCATCCCGCCGTCAACCTCGATCGCCTGGCCGGTGATGTAGCGCGCATCCTCGCTGGCCAGGAAGGCGCACAACCCGGCGATTTCCCATGGCTCGGCCAGCCGCTTCATCGGGCAGTCGGCCGCACGGCGCGCCAGCCATTCCTCGACCGTCAGGCCTTCGCGCGGGGCGTTCTGGCGCGCCGCGCGCAGCACCAGTTCGGTCTTGGTGTTGCCGGGGCAGACGGCGTTGACCGTGATGCCGTAGGGCGCCAGCTCCATCGCCACCGAGCGCGTCAACCCAATCACGCCGCTCTTGGACGCCGAGTATTCGTGCGTGCCAGCCCAGCTGGTCTTGCCGGACATGGACGAGATATTGATGATGCTGCCGCTGCGCTGCTGGATCATGATCGGCGCGACGGCTCGGTTGCACAGAAAGACGCCGGTCAGGTTGATCTCCAGCAAGCGCTGCCACTGCTGCAGCGTCACCTCGCTCAGTAGGCCGCCGGTGTAGATGCCGGCGGCTGCGATCAGCGCGTCTATGCGCCCCCAGCGGCTCATCACCTGGGCGATGTCGAACGCCACGTCGCTTTCGCGCGATACGTCGCAGTGCAGGGCGATCGTGCCGACGCCGTAGCGACGGCAAGCCTCGGCGGTCGCGGAGTTGCCGGCGTCATCCACATCCAGGCACGCCACGTTCGCCCCTTCCTGAGCGAAGCGCAGCGCGCACGCGCGCCCGATGCCGTGGGCCGCGCCGGTGACGACGACCACCTGCCCACCGAAGCGCCGCAACGCCGTTTCGTGTTCGACCGGTTGAAGCGACAAGGTCATGCCGGCGCCATTTGTAGCGCATCGCGCGCGTTTGCGCCAGCCGAGGGCGCAGAAACGGCGGCTACCCCACCAACTCACCGTATACGCCCAGCAGCTTGTCTACTACTCTCTGCCAGGCGTAGTCCTCGGCGTAACACGCGGCGGCGTGCCCCATGCGTCGGCGGCGCGCGTCGTCGTCCAGCAGCTTCTCGATGGCGCGCGCTAGCTCCGCCGGATCGTTGACTTTGACCCGCAGGCCGGTCTTGTTGTGTTGCACCAGCACGCTGAGCCCGCCTACGTCCGACGCGATCACCGGTGTGCCGCAGGCCATGGCCTCGAGCGCAACCATGCCGAACGACTCGTAGTGCGACGGCATCACCAGCACCTCGGCGGCAGCGTAGTAGAACTGCAAGACGTCCTGGTCGCGCGCGCCGAGGAAGGCGACCAGATCGGCTAAGCCAAGCTCGTCGCGCAGCTCGTGCAGGCGGGCCATCTCCTCGTTCTCGCGCTGGCCGGCTTCGCTCGGATCGCCGCCGATGATGGCTACGCACAGGCGATCCCAGGCCCAGTCGGCACGTTTTGCCTTCAACAGCGCCATCGCCCTGAACAACGTATCTATGCCCTTCAGCCGCTCGATGCGCCCGGCGAACAGGATCATGCGATGCTCGGTCGGTATGCCGATGACCGACTTGGCGTAGCTCTGCTCGATGGGATGAAAGCGCGAAAGATCTACGCCGGGCGGGACGATGCGGATGCGCGACGAGCCGGCGCCGTAGAAGCGCACCAGTTGCTGCTTTTCTACGCTGGTGTTGGCCGTGATGCGATCGGCGACGCTGCACAAGTGGCATTCGCTGCGCAACCGGAGCTCGCTCTCGCGCTCCTGCTCGCGCTGCGCGATCTGGTTCTTCAGCTCGGCCAGCGTATGGAAGGTCATAACAAATTTGACGCCCCAGCGCGCGCGCAGTGCCTCGGCTGCCAGGCCGGAGAGCCAGTAATGGGCGTGAATGACGTCGTAATACCGGGGCGCGAGCGCTGCATCGCGCGCCGACGCAGCGTCCGCGTCCGTCGGCCGAGAGACAAACCGGCAAATCCACTCGGTGAAGTCGGGAATGAAGCGATGCAGGTCGTTCTTGGGCAGCGGGGCTTCCGGGCCGGCCGGCACGTTGACCACGCGCACGTTCGGGCCGAGGCGCGGGTCAATGCGCAGAGATTGCGCGCTCTGGCTGCGCGTGAACACGTCGGCAGCGATGCCACGCCGTCCCAGCTCGCGCGCGATTTCGCGCACGAACACGTTCATGCCACCGGTGTCCTTACCGCCCAATGTGGCCAGCGGCGAGGTGTGGAAGCTGATCAGCGCGACGCGCATTCCCCCTGCTAGAACGCGACCGGCCGGCCGTGAAAGGCGCACACGAAGAGCGCGCGCAGCTCGTCCAGTGAGGGTTGGCGCGGCGAAGCAAAAATCACGCTGTCGTTCATCGCGCTATCCACCAGCGCGTCCAGTCGGCGCTCGAAGTCCGGCGCGGCAATGCCCGCCTCGGCGATGGTCAACGGCTGGCCGATCTCGGCGGCCAGGGCGCGGATGCGCGCGATCAGCGCCTGTGCAGCCGATTGGTCGTCGGCATGGCGCAGGCCGCAAAACTCGGCCAGCGCCGCAAGGCGCATCCGGGTTTGGGTTGGCTGACTCGGACCGACGTAGAACTCCAGGACGTAGGGCAAGCACAACCCAACGGCGCGACCGTGGGGCAAATGGAAGGTTGCGCCGAGCGCGTGACCCATTGAGTGTGCTAACCCCACCATGCTGTTGATGTAGCCTAGCCCACCGATCGCGGCGCAGTTGGCCATCTTTTCGCGCGCCTCGGCGTCCTCGGGATCGCGGTAGAAGCGCGCCAGGTAGTCCAGCGCCAGCCGCGCCGCGACCAAGCACAGCCCGTCGGTGTAGTCGTTTGCCCAGGTGGAGAGGTAGCCCTCGATCGCCTGCGTGAGCGCGTCCATGCCGCTGTCGGCGATGACGCGAGGCGGGGCGGTGCGCATCATGCGCGGATCCACGATGGCGATGTCCGGCACGGCCAACGGGTGGCCGCTGCCCAGCTTGCGCGGCGGGTCGCCGGGGAGGGTGATGACGAAGGCCCACGTCGCCTCGCTGCCGGTGCCGGCGGTAGTGGGCACGGCGGCCAGCCGCGCCTTGCGGCGCAAGGTGATCGGCTCCAGCGGGCTGAGCGCTTCAAGGTCGAGTTCAGGGTTCTCGTAGCACACCCACATCGCCTTGGCGGCGTCCATCACGCTGCCGCCGCCGATGGCGACGATCCAATCCGGCGCGCACTCGTGCATCACCCGCGCGCCACGTCGGATGGTCTCCGTCGAAGGCTCTGCCTCGACGTCGTCGTGCAACGTCACCTGCATCCCGGCCTGCGCGAGCAATTCAAGCGCCGGATCGAGCAAGCCGGCCTTGCGGATGTTGGGGTCGGTGACGATGAGGGCGCGCTGGCCGCGCAGCTCGGCCAGGTGTTGCAGCGCGTCTTCGCCGTGGACGATGGTCGGAGAGCGGAAGAACCACATAGCAGCGCGGATAGTATCACGCCGGTAGGAAGGCGTGAGAGGCAGATGGCGCGCGGCGCGGCAGCCAAGAGAGGGGACCTCGATGGTCTTGCCGAGCCTTCGCCTCCCTAGGCTGGCCTTTGGTCTTGCGCTGCCTGGGTAGCCTCCCGCTGGCCGTGCGGCTGCTTGAGCGGCTTGGTAAGGTGCGGCACGAGCGCCATCGCCTCGGCCGGCGACTTGCCGCTGATCCGGCGATAGGCGTATAGATATAAATCTCGCGCTGCTGCAGTCGCCGGCGCCGCTAAGATTACTCCCGGCAGGCCGAACAGCGCGCCGAACACGACCAGCACGACGATCAAGATGGCCGGATGCACGCCGACGCTCTCGCCGATTATGCGCGGCACCAAGAAATTGTTCTCCACCAGTTGCACGATGGTGAACACCACGACCACCACCAACGCCGAGAGCGAGCCGCCGACGAACAGCGTGACAATGACCGCCGGGACTGCGCCCAGCATCGCGCCGATCATCGGCACCAGTTCGGCCACGCCAGCCCAGAGCGCTAACGGCAGGATGTAGTCCACGTCAATGCCGGGGATGAAGTCAACGATGGTGAGGCTGACGCCCACCCCGACGCCCACGATCAATCCCAGCGTGAGCTGTCCGCGAATGTAGGCGCTGAGCGAGCGATCCACGATGCCCCACACGTTCCAGAAGTCGGGACGGATGCGGTAGTCGAGCTGTCGGTTGACGAAGATGCGCGCCTTGCGCGAATCGTGCAGCACATAGAACAACCAGATCGGCAAGATTAGGAAGCCGATCAAGAACGACAGCACGCCAAAGATCTGACGCATTTGGCTCAGAAGGAAGGCGCCAGCTGCCGAGACGATTGTGCTCAGGTTCTCCTGAACGACCGGCAGGCTGTTGCGCACTATCTGTTCGAGCGGCGATTGGAACTCCCGCGGCACAGTGGCGTAATACCAATTCACGATATCCGTCGCCAGCCGTTCGAGCGCATCCGGGCGGGTGAACCGCACCACCAGCCGAATCGTCTGGTTGATCAGCGGCGGCGCCAGGAAGATCAGGATGCCGGCAAAGATCACCAGGATCACGGCATACACGAACAGGATTGCCATCCAGCGTGGCATCCACCGGTCGAGCCGGTTGACGATCGGCGTCAGCAGGTAGGCCAGCACCAAGCCGACGACGAACGGCGCAAGTGCCGAGCCTGCCGCGCTGATCAAGCCGATGACGACGACGATCGCCAACCCGATCAGCGCGGCGCGCGCCACCATGCGCGGCGAGGGAGGAGAGAAGCCAGTCAAGTGAGCGGTTTTTCTTATAATCCAAAGGCCAATGCTCAGCAACCAGGTTCGCCAAACGTTCATAGATTACTTTGTGCGGAACGGCCACCGGCACGTGCCGTCGTCGTCGCTCATCCCATACGGTGACAAAACGATCCTCTTCACCAACGCCGGGATGAACCAGTTCAAGAACGTGTTTCTCGGCCTGGAGCAGCGCGACTACACGCGCGCCGTGACCGCCCAGAAAGTGATGCGCGTAAGCGGCAAACACAACGACCTGGAGAACGTCGGGCCAAGCCGCCGCCATCACACCTTCTTCGAGATGTTGGGCAACTTCTCGTTCGGCGACTACTTCAAGGAAGACGCGATGAAGTTCGCGCTGGAGCTCTTGGAGCGTGAGTATGGCTTCGCGCGCGAGCGGCTGTGGTTCACCATCTACGAGGATGACGACGAGTCGTATACGCTCTGGCAAAAGGTCGGCATCAAGGCATCGCGCATCCTGCGCTTTGGCGAAAAGGATAACTTCTGGAGCATGGGCCCGACCGGCCCGTGCGGGCCGAACAGTGAAATCCACTACTTCACGGGCAAGCTCGAGGATAACGATGCTCGCTGGGTGAACAGCGACAGCGATCCCAATGAGACCACCGTTGAGGTCTGGAACCTGGTGTTCATGCAATTCGACCGCGACGAGAGCGGCAAACTCACGCCGCTGCCCAAACCCGGCGTGGATACCGGCATGGGCTTCGAGCGCCTGGTGCGCCTGTTGCAGGGGGGCGAGAGCAACTACGACAGCGATCTATTCCTGCCCTTGATGGACCGCGTGCAGGCGCTGGCCCGCCAAACCGACGCCCAGCGCCGAGACCACATCGTCGCCTATCGCGTCATCGCCGATCATGCCCGCGCGGCAGCATTCCTGATCGGCGACGGCGTGTTGCCCGGCAACGAGGGCCGCAACTACGTGTTGCGCATGGTGATGCGCCGCGCTATGCGTTTCGGGCGCAGCCTTGGCCTGCATGAGCCGTTCTTGTTCCATGTGGCCGACGCAGTGATCGAGAAAATGGGCGAACACTACACCGAGCTGATTAACCGGCGCGACCACATCCTGCGCACCATCTATACCGAAGAGGAGCGCTTCGCGCGCACGCTCGACCAGGGATTGGAGCGCCTGGAACAGGAACTCTCTACGCTTCGGTCTCCGGTTCTCTCCGGCGACGCGGCCTTTCGGCTGTATGACACCTACGGCCTGCCGTTTGAGATCATGCGCGACGTGGCCCGGGAGCGCGGCCTCACGGTGGACGAATCCGGCTTTCGAGCGGCGCGCGAGCGAGCCAAGGAGATCGCACGGGCCGCCGCCCAAGAACGGTTCGCCGGGGATTACGACGCGGCGCGCGCCTACCGTGAAACATTCGACGCGCTGCGCGCCGATGGCAAGTTGCCCGAGGGTGGCGTGACCTATGACCCATACGGCGAGCTGACCTGTGATACCGAGGTGCTCGCCATCCTGCGCGACGGTGAGATGACCGATCGCGCCGTGCGGGGCGAGACGGTGGAAATCGTGCTGCGCGCTACGCCGTTCTACGTTGAAAGCGGCGGCCAGGTGAGCGATACCGGCCTGATTTGCGCGCGCAGCGATCCGGAGACGGAACAAGAGCCGGCATGGTGCGTGGCCGTCAAAGACGTGCGCCGTCCGTCGCCTGAGCTGATCGTGCACATATGCCAGGTGGAGTGGGGGGAGCCGACCGTCGGGGATCTCTGCACGGCGCAGGTTGACGAGGCGCGGCGTTGGGCCATCATGCGCAACCACACGGCCACGCACCTGCTGCAGGCCAGCCTGCGCGCGGTGCTGGGCCAGCATGTTAGCCAACAAGGTTCGCTCGTCGCGCCGGACCGCCTGCGCTTCGATTTCTCGCACAACGCCCCGCTTACTAAGGATGAGCTTGACCAAGTGACCGAGATGCTCAACGACGCCATACTGGACAACCTTCCGGTGACGGCGCAGTACATGCCCTATCAGCAAGCCATTCAAACCGGCGCGTTAGCCTTCTTCAGCGAAAAGTATGGCGACATCGTGCGCGTGGTGAGCATCGGCCGCGATGGCGACCGTCCTTTCAGCATGGAGCTGTGCGGCGGCACGCACGTACAAATGACCGGTGATATCGGCAGCGCCCTCATCGTTAGCGAGAGCGCCGTCAGCGCCGGGGTGCGGCGCATCGAAGCGCTCACCGGGCGCGGCGCACTCGAATATGCCCGCCGACAAGCGCGCCAGCTCAACGAAGCCGCTCGCGCGCTTGGCACTGCCCCTGACCAAGTGGCCGAGCAGGCCGGTCGCCTCGTCGCCCAACTGCAAGAGACCCAGAAGCGGCTGACTCAGGCGCAGCGCGAATTGGCGCGGCTGCGCTTCGCCGAGCAGATGGCGCAGGCCGAGGCGCGCGACGGCGCGCGCGTACTCGTCGCCCAGGTGCAGGCCGACACGCCCGAGCTGATGCGCGAAATGAGCGATTGGTATCGCGAGAAGTATCACAGCGGCGTGGTCGTGCTCGGCGCGATCATTGATGAGAAGCCGTCCCTGCTGGTTTCGGTCACCCAAGACCTGACCAAGAAAGGCGTGGATGCCGGCAAACTGATCCGCGAGATCGCCCCGATTGTGGGCGGTGGGGGAGGCGGTCGGCCCACGCTGGCGCAAGCCGGCGGCAAAGACCCCGCCAAGCTAGGCGAGGCGCTGGACAAAGCGCGCCGGCTTTTGGCCGAGTTGCCGCTCGGCTGAGCTCATCCCCGATGGTCGGACGCATCATCACGCTCGATCTGGCCGACGATGTCTCCGGTGCGCGCGAACGCATCGAGTGGGCCGGAGCGGAGCGCGTCGTCCTAGTCATGCCCGAAGGCATGCGCTGGCGCGAAGTAGACTTCGCGCGCCTGCGGCGCATCGCCCAGGAGCGCGGCATCGAGGTCGCCATCGTCAACCGCGATCTACAGCAGCGCAAGGCCGCGCAGGAGTCCGGTCTTCTTGCCTTCGCCGACATCCATGCGGCGGTGCATCGCCCCTGGTTGCGCGATGACGGCATTGAGCCGATCCGGCGCTTGCAGCCGCCGCGCCGCTTCGCGCCGGATTCGCTGCGCCGCTTCTTCCCGCTGCCCGGCCGGCTATTGTGGGTTGGCCGCGGCTTGATTTCGCTCGTCGCCCTCGCCACGATCGCGGCGGTGGTCTTCATCTTGCTGCCGCGCGCCGAGATCACGCTCACGGCATCTAGCCAGCCGATTCGTACGATCATTCCGGTCACGCTGGATGTGCGCGCCGACCGCGTTAACGTGGAGGCGCGCGTCATCCCCGCGAGGCGCGTGGATGTGATCGTCGAGGGTCGCATGAGCACGAATGCCACGGGCGAGAAGAGCGTGCCTCGCTCGAAGGCGCGCGGCCGGGTGACCTTCACCAACGTGCTGGCGACGCCGTTCGTCGTGCCGCGCAACACCGTGGTGCGCACGACGGCGACGAGCACCCCGGCGCGCTTCGTCACCTTGGCCGACGTGGAAGTTCCGCCCGGCGGACGCGCGGAGGTCGAGATCGAGGCGATCGAGGAAGGTCCCGCCGCCAACGTCGCGGCCGGCCAGATCAACCAGGTCGAAGGCGTGCCGGCGCTGGCGGTGACGGTATTCAACGCTGCCCCGACCGGCGGGGGTGGCAACGTCATCCTGCCAGCGGTGACCGAGGAGGACTATCGGCGGCTGCGCCGCGCGCTGCGCGAGAAGCTGCTCCGCGAAGCCGCCGAGAAAATACAGCAACAGCGCGAGGTCGTCAACGACGGCCTAATCGTCCTGCCGGAGACGTTGTTCATCGCCGAGCGCCAGGATGAGACGTTCGATCGCTTCGTGACCGAACAGGCCGACAGCGTGACCCTGAATATGCGCCTGCAGGTGGCCGGGCTGGCCGTGTCTCCGCGCGACCTGGAGACGATAGCGCGCGAGGTGCTCAAGTCGAAAACACCGGAGGGGTTCGAGCTGCTCTCGGTTGAGGCGTGGCGCGGCGAAGCAGCCGAGGAGGGCACCGGCAACGACACGCTGCTGTTCATCGAGGCGCGCGGGCTGGCTGGCGCGGCCATTGATGAGAATGCCGTCCGGCGACTGGTGCGCGGCAAGACCCCGGCCGACGCGCAGGCAGCGCTGCTACAGAACTTCGCGCTCAAGCGCAACCCCCGCATCGAGGCCGGCCCCGACTGGCTGATGCAATACGTCAATCGTTTGCCGCTCGTCACCTTGCGCATCGAGACGAAGGTGCAGCGCGAGTGAGGCAGTGTTCGTTTCGATGGCGCGCACGTTGGCGTTGGACGTAGGCGATCGTCGCATCGGCGTCGCGGTGAGTGACACGACGAAGCTCATCGCTCGGCCGCTGTGCATGATAGACCGCAAACGCGAGGACGCGATCGCGCGGGTCGTCGCGCTGGTCGCCGAGTACGCGGCGGATGAGGTCGTGGTTGGCCTGCCGCTGCACGCCGACGGCCGCCTCAGCGCGCAGGCGCAACAGGTACAGGCGTTCGTCGAGGTGCTGAGCACACACCTTCAGATGCCAATTCGCTGGGTGGACGAGCGCTACACGACCCAGGACGCCAAGCAAATCCTGGCCGAGGTTCGACGGCGCAGGCAGCCTGATCATGATGATGCGATCGCCGCTGCGGTCATCCTACAGCGCTACTTGGACGAATCCAAGGCGCAGTGACCGGCAGCGCTGCCTACAAGAGGGCTATCATCGAGTTAATCATGAGCAGAGCACGCTTTTCGATCTGGAAGCTGGCGATATTTGTGGTGACCCTGGCTGTGCTGGTCGTGGCCGGCTCGACGTGGGTGCAGCGCGTCCGTGGGATTGGTCTTCCCGACGCCCAGCGCATGACCGGCCTCGATCGCTGGCTGATCGGCACCTACCTGGATCTGCTGCGCAGCAACGACCTGACCCGCCCGGTCAGCAACGACCCAACGCCGCAGACCTTCGTGGTTGCACCGGGCGAATCCGTAGCCGAGATTGGGCGCAGATTGCAAGCGCAAGGCTTGATTGACGATCCGGAACTGTTTCGCTTGTACGTGCGGCATAAGGGGCTGGATGCGACGATCAATGCCGGCGTGTTCACGCTGCGGCCGAACATGAACATCCAGCAGATCGCGCTGGCCCTACAGCGCAGCGCGGCGCGCGAGGTACAGATCACCATCCCTGAGGGCAAGCGCCGCGAGGAGATCGCCCAGTTACTGGAGCAGCAGCTCGGCGTGAGCGCCGACGAGTTCATCCGGTTGACCAGCCGCGCGCGCGCCTACAACTATCCCTTCTTGCGCGGCCTCCCCACCGATGCCACGCTCGAGGGCTATCTCTTTCCGGATACCTATCGCCTGCCGGAAAACCCCACCGCCCAGGACGTGATCTTGCGCATGTTGGACAATTTCGGCGTCAAGGCAGCTCCGCTGTTGGAACAGGCGCGTGCCGAAGGGCGCAATCCCCATGAGCTGCTCACCTTAGCGTCCATCGTCGAGCGCGAGGCGGTGATCCCGGCCGAGCGGCCGATCATTGCCAGCGTGTTCTTCAATCGCCTGCGGATCGGCCAGCCGCTGCAGGCCGACCCGACCACACAGTATGCGCTGGGCTATCAACCCGACCAAGGCACGTGGTGGAAGAAAGGACTGACGTTAGAGGACTTGAAGTTTGTGGATCCGGGCGGCTACAACACCTATACCAACCCGGGTCTACCGCCCGGGCCGATCGCCAACCCCGGCCTATCATCTATCCAAGCAGTGCTGCAACCGGCGCAGACCGACTTTTACTACTTCGTCGCGTCGTGCAACGGCGACGGCTCGCATCAGTTCTCGGTGACCTTCCAAGAGCACCAGACCAAGTTGTGTCCATAGCCTCGCCGTGCTATTCGCCGATGATTTTGACCAGCACGCGCTTGCGCCGCATCCCGTCGAACTCGCCGTAGAAGATTTGCTCCCACGGTCCGAAGTCGAGCCGGCCATCGGTCACGGCTACGACGACTTCCCGCCCCATGATCTGGCGCTTGAGGTGGGCATCGGCGTTGTCCTCGCCGGTTAGGTTGTGCCGGTAGCGCGACGTGCCGAGAACCTCCGGCGCCAGCTCCTCCAGCCAGCGCTCGAAGTCATGGTGCAGCCCGCTTTCGTCGTCGTTGATGAACACGGAAGCGGTGATGTGCATGCTGTTGACCAGGCACAGCCCTTCGCGAATGCCGCTTTCGCGCAGGGCCTGCTCAACTTGAGGCGTGATGTTGATGAACGCGCGGCGCTTCGGCACGTTCATCCAAATCTCTTTGCGATAGGACTTCATGCGATCTTCACAAGGGTGCGCCCGTTGTGGCCGGGCCGGCTCAGCGCCGGTCGCCCTCGCCGCCGATTACGCCACGCGCCTGGCGCGAAGCGAGCTTGTCCAGGTTGTGCCGAGCCACTTCTTCTAGCGAGAGGCCGAGTTCGGTGCATACCTGCGCCAGATACCACAGCACGTCGCCCAGCTCGGCCTTGAGCGCTTCCCGGTCGGCCTCGCAGATCACGCCGGCTTTGTCTCGGAAGATCTTCTTGATCTTGCCGGCCACCTCGCCAGCCTCGTTGGTCAGGCCGAGCGTCGGGTAGATCAGCGGATGCCCGACGGATGGGTAATGCGCCGTGCGGCGCGAGAGGTGCTGATAGTCGGAGAAGTCCATGTCGAGGCGATTCTACGCTGCCATCCTCTAAGCCGATGCTCCGCTGTAGCGCTTGACACCGGCCTGCCATAGCCGCGAAGAGAGAAAGAGAGCCAGTAGGCCGGCAACCAGCGCCAACGCGATCTGCCACCACGGTAGATCGCCGCGCAGCGCTTGCAGCGGCACGGTGGTTGCGATTGCGATTGGGATGACGAAGGTCACGATGACGCGCAACCAGACCGGATAGGCCGTGGCCGGGAAGCGTCCGGCGTCGGCAATGGCAGCGAGCAGCGTGACGTTGTTGTCGAACTTGATAAACCAGAACGTCAGCGCGATCAGCACGATCCACAGACTGTAGATCACCATGCTGCCGGAGGCCGTAAGGGCCAAGAAGATGGCGATGTTGAGCGGCGCGGGCCGACTCTCGGAGATCAGCAAGCCGATTGTGATCGTCGCCAAGGCCAGCCCGACGTTCCACAGATTCCAGATGGCGACGCGAGAGAAGCTGACCATGAATTGGCTGTTGGCTGGCTGCAGCAGCGTGTAATCCAGCGTGCCTTCCCGGATGCCGCGGTTGAACTTCTCGGTGTTGGGGAAGACGATGGCCTGCAGGAAGGCGTTGAGCAGGCGCCACATGCCGGAGAGCGCCAGCAGGTCGCCAAAGCTCCAACCGGCGATGCTGGGCGTGTTGGAGAAGATGATCGCCAGGCCGGTCAGCTCCCAAGCCAGCCACATCAGGCTGACCAGCATGTTGGCGACGGTGTCGGCGCGATAGGCCAACTCCTGCTGGACGTTGATTTTGAAAAGCGCGGCCAAGATGCGAGCGGCGTGCATGCGTGTACCTCCGAGCTTTCAGGCGCCGACCGCCGAATGTTGTTTGAGCGCTTGGCGCCACAGCAACGCGAACGCGCCATAGAGCGCGCCGATCCAAAAGACCTGCAGGCCGAAGTTGAGCGCGATTTGCTCCGCCGGCAGCTGATTTAGGATCAGCAGGACCGGGAAAGACAACCCGAGCTGGTAGGGCAGGAGCTGCGCGACGATCTGGACCCAAGTTGGCATGAGCGCCAGCGGCACGAACGCCCCGTTCAGCAGGCTCGCGATCGCCTCATCGAATTGCCAAATGGACCACACGCGCGTCGTCCAAAAGGCAACTAGGGTGATGATGCCCTCGATGAGGAAGCGAATGAGGAAGCCCATGACCAGCGCCGGTATGGCGACGAGCAGGCTGAGGGGCGTGATCGTCAACGCAGGTCGAAACAGCAGCACGAGGATAATCCAAATCGGCACGAAGGCGATCAGCATCAGCGCCTTGAACGCAATGTTGTTCATCAGCGTGTTGGTGAAGATGGGATGCACCGGTTGCATCAGCTCGTTGGAGATGGTGCCGTCCTGAATCTTGTAGGCGAGCACGTGGATGGTGATGGAAGAGGTGATGATGTCTACCGGCAGCAGCGTGAGGTAGTAGGCGGCGAAGTCGCCGGCGGTCAAGCCGTTGACGTTGCCCTCGGCGTTAGCGATGGTCGTCCAAACCGCCAGATACACGACCGGCGACACCAGCCAGTAGGCGAGGTACATCAACAGGTTGGCGCGGTATTGCCACTGTTCGGCCCAGTTCACCTGCCAGAAGCGTTTGTAGATCTCGAGCATCGCACGTACTTTTATCATTCTGAATCCACCTACTGATGCTAAAAGTCATGACCGTTTTAGGCACGCGGCCGGAAGCCATCAAGCTGGCGCCGGTGATCCATGCGTTGCGACGTTACCCCGACCGGATTCAGACGATCGTCTGCTCCACCGGCCAACATCGCGAGATGCTAGATGCCGCGCTGCAGTCGTTCGACATTCGCCCCGACTTAGATCTGCGCCTCATGCAGCCCAACCAGGGGTTGGCCGATCTAACGGCGCGCATCCTGTCTGCCCTCGACGATGTGTTTTGTAAGGCTCAGCCCGACTGGGTGCTGGTGCAAGGCGATACGACGACCGTGATGGCAGCCAGCTTGGCAGCATTCTATCGGCACGTGCGCATCGGCCACGTGGAGGCCGGCTTGCGCAGCGGCGACCTACAACGGCCGTTCCCCGAAGAAGCGAACCGGCGCATCGCCGACCTGTTGGCCGATCTGTATTTTGCCCCTACGCTGACGGCGCGCGATCACCTGCTGCGCGAGGGTGTGCCTGCCGAGCGGGTCATCGTCACCGGCAACACCGTAGTTGATGCCTTGTTGTTCATGTCTCGGCGCATCAACGCGCGGGCGCTGATCGAACGGATCGCCGACCTCAACGCCAGCGACGGCTTCTTCGACAAAAGGATGATCCTGGTCACCTCCCACCGGCGCGAGAACTTCGGCGCGCCCTTTGCGGCGATCTGCCGCGCGCTGCGCACCATCGCCGAGCGCTACCCTGACGTGCGGATCGTGTATCCGGTTCATCTCAACCCCAACGTCGCCGGGCCGGCGCGCGCGCTGCTGGGCGACGCTCCCAACATTGCGTTGATCCAACCGGTGGACTACGAGACCATGGTCGCGCTGATGCAGCAGGCCTATCTCATCCTCACCGACTCGGGCGGCATTCAAGAGGAAGCGCCCGGCTTGCGCAAGCCGGTGCTTGTGCTGCGCGACGTGACCGAGCGACCCGAGGCGGTCACCGCCGGGGCGGCGCGCCTGGTCGGCAGCGACTTCGACCGGATCGTGGCCGAAACCTCTCGATTGCTGGACGACGCAGAAGCATACCGGCGCATGACCTCGGTCGAGAATCCGTATGGCGACGGACGAGCGAGCGAACGGATCGTCGAAGCGATCTTGACCTATGGCGCCTGAGACCCATCCCATCGTTCACGCTTCCCGAAAGGCGCGCTCAATCACGTCCTCGATGGGTGGATCTTCGATGGTCAGGTCTTGGACTGGCTGTTCGGCAAGCAGGCGCGCGGTGACGCCGGGTGCTTCGTCTGCTTTGACCTGCAACAGGATCTTGCCGTCGTGTGCCGCAGGCATCACCATCCCATAAGTGCTGAGGTCGCAGTTGGCGCAGTCTTTTAACACGACCCCGATCAGCTTGTAGGGCGCGATGCGCCGTGAGAGTTCGCTCAGCGCACCGTCGTACTTCAGCCGCCCGTGATGGATGATGATGATGCGCTCACACAGCGCGGTGACGTCGGCCATGTAGTGACTAGTGAGGATGATCGTCGCGCCGCTGCGCCGGTTGTATTCCCGCAGGAATGAGCGGATGCGCGCCTGCGCGCCCAGGTCGAGGCCGATCGTCGGCTCGTCCAAGAAGAGCACTCGCGGCCGGTGGAGCAGCGCTGCGGCCAGCTCGCACTTCATCCGCTCGCCGAGCGACAGATTGCGCACTGGCTTGCGCATGATCGGGCCGAGTTCCAGTAACTCGTCCAGCTCGCTCAAGGTGCGCTTGTAGTCTTCGTCGCTGATGCGATAGATCGCCTTGTTCAAAAGGAAAGAATCGGCGGCAGGGATGTCCCAGGAAAGCCGGTTGCGTTGCCCCATGACCAGCGTGATCGTGCGCAGGTAGTCGTTGCTGCGCTGCCATGGCGTGTAGCCGAGCACGCTCGCACGGCCGCCGGTCGGGTGCAGCAAGCCCGACAGCATCTTTAGCGTTGTGGTCTTGCCGGCGCCGTTAGGGCCGAGGAAGCCGACGATCTCGCCGTGCCCGATCGTGAAGCTGACGCCCTGCACGGCTTTGACGTCGCGGTAGGTGCGCTTGATGAAGCTGCGCACCGCAGCGGCGAAGCCGCCCTCGCGAACCGGCACGCGATAGGTCTTGCTGAGGTTTTCGACGACGATAGCGACACTTTGGGTGCTGGCGGTCATAAGCCGGTTAGGCTGCCATTCTAGCGCGCACGTTGGAGTCGGCGACTCACGCTTGCCGGAAACCTGCGACGTCCGGCCAACGAATGCCATGCATCAGCGCTGACAGAAGCCGAGCAGCTCGTTGACCAACTGGCCGACCAGGCGGACGGCGCGCTCGCTGCTTAGGCGCATGTTGTCGTCGAAGTCGCTCTTGCTCAGCTGAACGTGCGTAGGAGCGAGCCAGGCGCGCAGTTCATGCACTGCGTTTGACATCGCGCTGAAAGTCTTTGAGTCATTGATCGCAATCAGGCCGACGGCCTTGCCGCTCAGATAAGCCGGTCGGTCATCGCTCAGCAGCTCGAGGTAATCTATCGCGTTCTTAAAGGCGCCGCTCACGGTGCCATGATAGGTGGGCGACGCCCAGATCATCGCGGTAGCGCGCCGACAGCTTTCGACCAGCCGAGCAATAGCAGCGCGGTGTGCTGCCGGATAGTCTTCGATGCCATAACCGGGGACGAACATCGGCAGGTTCAGCGCGCGCAGGTCAAGGATCTCCGTGTGCGCGCCCTGCTCGGCGGCGATGCGCAGTGCCTCGCGCAGCGCCGCGCGGGAGTAGGATCGCTCGCGCAATGTGCCTCCCAAGCCGACAAGGATCGTAGCAGGCGCGCTCAAACTCAGCCTCCGATAAGCGGCATGACTATACTACGCACACCGATAAGCGATTCAACAAAGGATTTCGCGTCGGCGACTTGGATACGTCGCCGATGAACTGCTAAGGAGAATCTTACATGTCCAACACGATTCGCGAGCTGATCCATGCCACCGGAGATGCGATCGAAGTGATCACCGGCAAAGCGCAAATAGGGCGCGATAACGCCATGCTCAGCACGGATCCAAGCGTCGAGGTACGTGACGAGGCGAGCCTGCGCGCTAAGGGGATTGACGTGCTGGTGAATGCAGCGGTGTTCGGCACGCCGGCGCAGCAAGGCGCCGCGCGCTGGCTAATCTGGGAGACCGGACAGGCGCTTGGCATTCGCCCCGCGTCTATCCACGAGCTGTATATCGCGCGTGGGCGCAACGCGCTTGACCACACCTTCACCACGCCGGCCATGAACATCCGCATGATGGCCTACGATTCGGCGCGGGCCGCCATCCGGGCAGCCGTCGAGGCCAAGGTGGGCGCGTTCATCTTCGAGATCGCTCGCAGTGAGATGAGCTATACCGACCAGCGCCCGGCCGAATACACCACCGTCATGATCGCCGCGGCCATCAAAGAGGGTTATCGCGGTCCGCTCTTCATCCAGGGCGATCACTTTCAGGTGAACGCTAAGAAATACAAGACCGATGCCGACTCCGAGCTGGCCGCCTTGCGCAAGCTGATTGACGAGGCATTGGCCGCCGGCTTCTACAACATTGACATTGACACGTCTACCTTGGTGGACCTGAGCAAGCCGACGCTGGACGAGCAGCAGCATTTGAACTATGAGCTGTGCGCGCTGTTCAGCGATTACATCCGACAACGGCAGCCGGCCGGCCTGGTTGTCTCGTTGGGCGGCGAGATCGGCGAAGTTGGTCAGAAGAACAGCGATATCCACGAATTGCGCGCGTTCATGAGTGGTTACTTGAGCCATATCAAGCACCAGCCCGGGATCAGCAAGATCTCCATCCAGACCGGCACGTCGCATGGCGGCGTCGTGCTGCCCGACGGTTCGATCGCCGACGTCAACATTGACTTCGACACGCTGCGCGAGCTCTCCACGGCCGCGCGCGACGAGTACGGCATGGGGGGCGCGGTGCAACACGGCGCAAGCACGCTGCCCGAGGAGGCCTTCGGCAAGTTCGTGCAAGCCGGGGCGATCGAGGTCCATTTAGCCACCGCCTTCCAGCAAATCGTTTACGCGAATTTGCCCAAAGACCTCAACGACGAGATGACGCGCTGGCTGTT
>JANWVF010000090.1 GCA_025056965.1 Thermoflexales bacterium
ACCAATGTGCGCTTGACGGGATGCGTCACCGGCGCGATGTGAATCGGCCGATGATTGGCCGGGTTGGCGTAGTGCTTGATCTCGCGCATCAACTCGCCGAAAAGACGTTCGACCGCGCTCTGCGCTCGCCGATCTGCGTTCTGACCTTCGACCATGCTCCCTCTTGGCACTCCCTCGAATAGCCCTTTCACCAATGCGGGCAGGATCAACCCTTCTCAAGCTAGCAAGCCAGGATGAGAGATCGGTGAGAACGAGATGCCGGGATCGGCTGCGCGGGTTAGCAGTATGTGCTTGGCTGCAGCGCAGCGGCATGAACGAAGCGCGACCTCCTGCGATGCGCTGCGTTCAAAGGCCGGAGAATAGGGCGCCGACGAGCGAAAGGCTGCACAGAGTGAGCAGGCAGACGAAAGCTACGTTCAGGGCGCCGAGGATGATGCCTGCGATGGCTAGTCCCTCTCCGGACTGCGTGCCGTAGCTGGTGAGGATCTCGTTGCGGGCGATGATGCCGGTGATGATGCCGATCAGGCCGCCGATGCCGAACAGCCCACACCAACCCAAAATGCTGAAGGTCAGGCTAATGATTGCCCACGGGTTGGTTCGCGGCATCAGCGCGTCCGGGTAAGGCGCGCCCGGCGGCGGCAGCTGTGGCGGCGGGGGATGTTGAGCCAGCGGCGATGCGTTCAATTGCCGCCGGTCCGCGTTACGCGGATCGAAAGTAGGCTCCTCCATGTTTGTGGGACGCAGGTGCGACCAAAAGCGCGCGCTGGAGCTAAGGGATCAACGCATGACGTTGGGCACGTATTGGCGATAGACTACCGTGCGCGGGTCAATGATCGCTTGCACGGAATAGCCTTCATACCAGCCTTGTGCGTTGCCGGCCTCGTCCACGGCGCGCACACGGAATTCGTAGGCGCTGCCGGGGGTGCCGATGAAGATCATGCGCGTCTGACGCAGGCCGGTCGCGATCGTGATCCAAGCACTGTCGGTGATCGGCTGGAACTCTACCAGCGGCGCAACGGTAGTCATAACGACGACCTCCGTTAGTACCACCGGCACGGTGATCTCTTGCGCGCCCGACAAGATTAGCTCGTAGGCGATGCGCGGCACGGCTACCTCTTCAGTGGTGAGCGTGTAGCTGGTGCGCGCGCGAATGATCTCGCGCGCCTGAATGTCATAGGTCAGGCCCGCGTCCGAGCCGCGCGGCATGTCTCTGGCAGTCCAGCGCAAATACACTGCCGGCAGATTGCCCAGCATCGGCAGGGCGTCGCCCGCTATCGAGTCACTCCGGGACTGCGGACCATCGGCCGGTGGGGTGACACCCTCAACGATGAGGTTGCCGTTCGCGTCGGTGATCAGCCGGTAAGCATCCACCGGGGTAGCAGCCGTGTTGCTCAGCGCTGCGTTGATGCTGACGCCGGTCGTCGCGTCGAGCATCTGCGCCCAAGGCGGCGTGCGATCTATTAAGATCTCGCGCGGCGGCGTCGCATCGCTGTTCGCCGTGCCATCGCTGGCCAACACGCTCCACAAGTAACGACCGTCTGCCGGCAACGTCACCGTCCACTCCGTCGCCGTGATCCAGCCGCTGGTCATGCGCCAGGCATCGCTTTCGCGCCAGAGCGTGACGAAGAAACGGCGCGGCTTCTCTCCGCCGATGTCATCGGGGTCACCGGCATCGGCCCAGCGCATCGTCGCCGTCGGTGATGCGCTCCAGCGAACGGGTTCTTCCACCACGATGGGCATGTTGGGCGGAAGGTTAGCCAAGCGGATCTGCGCGTTGCCACCCCGGTTGACATACTCGATATCTATGCGATGCAGGCCGGCTGTTACGCGCACGTCTTTATCGTGAGCGACGTATACGCCGGAATCCGCATCCCAGGCGTCAATTTCCAGCTTGCCGTCCACCCACAAGCGCACGCCGCCTAACGCCTCGACGCGGAAGGGGTAGACGCCCTCATTCATCGCCAAGTAGCGCGTCCAGCGCACCGAGAAATCCCGCGCCACCATATTGGCCGCCGGCGCAGCGCCGTTCCAACGGAAATTCAGGGTCGAGTCGGCCTTGACCCATGCGGCCGGCGGAGACAGCAGGGTGTTGTTGAAGTATTGGCCGATCCATGCGCTCATAACCGAAGGCAGGATTTCTTCCTCGCCATATTGCGCCAGGGCAATGGGCGAGATCTCGCGCACATGCGCAGGGTCCAAGCGCAGGGCTTGGAAGGTCTGCGGATCGGGAATGATGTGACGCCGTCCGTTGATGACGAGCGCCGCCGGTCCACCCTCCTCGGAGCGGACGATTAACGGAGCGCGCCAAACGAACTTGACCGCGTCGGCCCATACCCTGCGCAGCGGATAGTCGCCGGTGCGGTTGCCCAGCAGGAGATGGCCGGCTTTGCCACGCACGAAGGGATATGCGCCCAGCGACATCCAACCCGGCTGAGCTTCGCTTTGAGACCGGCGCACTAGGCTCATGCCTTCGGCATGCACGATGCGATAGGTGGCGATCTTTGCTGCGCTGTCGTCCGTGTCCTCGCGCGGCATCCAGGCCAGCACTTCCCAGATGCCATCGAAGGGCAGATCGGGTGTCCAACGGGCAACCGCAGTGTCATCGCTCGGACCGAGGTTGGATGGGTCGGTGGTGACGGCGAAGCGCGATTCGTCGGCGAAGCCGACTGGATAAGCGATCCACTCGCCTTGGACGGTGAACCCCGGGTCTCCATCATTGACGATGACCTCGACGCTGAGTGACGGACCGCCACCGACTTCTAGCGCCTCAGTCGTGCCGCGCGGGACGAAGGTGACGATGGCGAATTCGCCATACCCTATGCCCCACTCGAGCTCGGTATCGGGCTTGTTGGGCAGGTTGGGGCGCACGATCATTGCCCGGCGGCCGTTGGTCGCGTCGTAGCCGATGATCGTGCCGGCGTGGCTGCCCCAAGGCGAGGTGCCAAATGCGCCGATGACCGGCCGACCGGCATCAATCTGCTCGACGATTTGCCGGAAATCCGGCGCATAGATCGCCCTCACGCTGAATTGATAGCCGCGCTCGCGCACGAACCAGTCCAGTCCCTTAGCGACGTCGGCTGCATCGTAACCGCTATCGCTGATCTTGCCGTCGTCGTCCACGTTGTTGTAGCAAAACAGGTTAGGAAACAGCTCGCGCAGGCGTTGCAGGGTGGCATTCTCGTTCCCGTCCCACAGCGCCGGATAGCCGTGCTCCGACCAATATTTGAGCAGCGTGGCCGAAGCGATCGTGAAGCAGCCCGGCCAGCAGCCATCGTTGTCGCATGCGCACTGCCAGATGTTGCTGGCGCGCGGGACGATGTCATCCGGCACGCCGCTGAGGATGACGCGCCGTTCCTGACGCATAGGCCGCCGCATCATGGTCGGTAGATCCGGTGCGGCGAGGAGGGCGGCCGGTGTGACGACGCCGGTTATGGCGACGACGAAGCAAACGCACCACGCGATGCGCAAAATCGCCCGCACGAAAGCACGGCCGCCGCCCATCACGAGAATTATAGGCCGCCGTGGATGGTCGCGCCGATCGAATAAGCGAAGCGCAGGCACACCCTGCTGCCTATGCTTAGCCCGCCGTTTGACCTACAATCCAGATGGCATGACCTTATCCTCCAAGCTCAAGCGCTTTCTGCGCGAGACGACGCCGCTGTTTGCAGCGATGCTCTTCCTGCTGATGATCAACATCGCCACCAGCCCGGAGTCCCTGTGGGCGATCTTCCTGATCGGCGCGATGATGATCTCCGTGCTGGTCACTGCATCCAAGATCTTCCTTGCCGATGAGGGTGCAGCTGATACCGCCAAGCGCACGGCGACGCGCGGCGCGCGCAGCTCGGAGAGCGCAGCACGCTTGGCGCAGGCTCAGGCCTACAAGCGGCAGATTGACGCGCTAGTGAACGCGACCGACGATCCGATGCGCAAAGATAAGCTGCGCGTGCTGGCCGACCAAGTCGCCATCTGGGTAAAAGCGGTGGAGGCAATGGCTCGCCGCATCGAGGAGTTCAAACACAACGAGGTCGTCCAGAACGACCTCGTGAATGTGCCGCAGGCGATCGAGAAGCTGAACGCTCAGCTGGCGACCGAGAGCGACTCGAACATCCGTGCGAGCATCGAACGTGCGTTGGCCACACGCATCGCCCAGATGCAGTCTCTACAGAAGCTACAGAGCCTGACTCGTCAGGCCGAGGCGCAATTGGAGAACACCGTCGCCGCGCTCGGCACGATCTACTCGCAGGCGCTGGCGATGCAATCCACCGATCAAGCGGCCGATTACAGCCACCTCTCTGCTGAGGTGGATGAGCAGTCGCGCATGATCAGAGATCAGCTCGAAGCCCTAGAGGAAGTGAAGCTCGACCGACAGCGGAATGCATGAGTCGCCGCTGGCACAGACCCCAATGCGATGTCAGCGCGCGCGCCACGTCCAGGCATTCCACGTGATAGGCGCATACGGCGATGGTCGGATGCCGTCCACGCCGCGCAGCCACACCTGGCGATGAATGGCGTAGAGCGGGATGAACGGCGCGGCTTGCTGAATGGCCGCCTCCGCCCGCGCGAACGCTTCCGCCCGCGCGCGGGGCGAGATCACGGACTCACTGTCTTCGGCCTCGGCGATCAACCGATCCACAGCCTCGTCGCAGAAGCCGCCGGGGTTGCCTTTTGAGAAGTCATGCGTCTCGCGGGTTGGAATGCCGGCGCAGCCGAATCGCGCGCCTAGCGCTGTTGGTGCGACGGTTTCGTATAACGCAGCATCGAAGTTGCGCGTGAGCAAGATGCCCCCCTCCTCATAAGGCGCGAACATCTTGCTTGCGCGACCCAGGCCATACACGATCTCGACGTTCACCCCGAAGCCCGCTGCGGCCAGTTGCTTCTGGAGGATTTGCGCGGTG
Source organism: Thermoflexales bacterium (assembly GCA_025056965.1). Lineage (GTDB taxonomy): Bacteria > Chloroflexota > Anaerolineae > J036 > Brachytrichaceae > JAAFGM01. The sequence continues at coordinate 4,896 of JANWVF010000090.1, forward strand.
GTGTTGCGTGGCTCACGCTCGGTCGTGGTGAGCTTGAACTCGAGCGTGCGGGTGACGATTGCCCCATTCGCATCGCTAAAGGCTTTGCGGCAGGGCCAGACGTCGCACGTCCACCCGGCCTCGGCAAGCAGCGCCCGAGCGCGCGCCGGGTCATAGGCGAGGGCCGACTCGACGGGCACAGCCGACTGCGCATTGGAAGCCAGCGCTGCGCGGTCAATCGCATGTGCCACGGCTTGGCGCACGCGCAGGTCATCGAACGGGAAGCGCTCTACGTTGAACACCAGCTGCTCAAGGCCGGCTGGATAGCCGATCGCGGTTACATCATCCTCGGTTGCCGAGTCAGGCAGCTCAAATAAGATGACGGGGGCGTCGTCTGAGGCCGGCGTCGCTGAGTCGCCCACGATGAACTCGATGCCCGCGATGCTCGGCGTGCCTAACGGAAACGGGCGCGCGGAGGGCCGCAGTAGGATGCGATCCGAGCCGACGTCGGCGATTTCGTATGCGCCGTCGCCGACCGGCCGCGCCGCGAATGCGCTGCTGCGCTGCTCCATTGGGGGCACGTCGCGCAATAAGTGAGACGGCAGCCAGCGCAACACGGCCCAGTAGTTTGCCGGCGCCAAGGGACGTTCGCGCTCGGCGTAAACCGCATAATCGCCCAGCCGCGAGAAGTACTCGAACGGCACTTGGCCGCGCAGCGTGCCCTCCGCGGCCGCGCGCGCCTGTGCTGCGCTCATGAAACGCACGATGACCGTTCGTTCGTCCAGCGCAGTCATCGAGAACACGCTCTGCGCCAGCGGATCGCGCAGTCCAGCCTCCGGCGACATGGTCAATTCCCAGGCATAAACGGCGTCCTGCGCGCTCACTGCCGTGCCATCGGTCCAACGCCAGTCCGGTCGGATCCGGAAGGTCACCTGCAGGTGGCGATCCAACCCGTCGCCGATGAACGTCGCATCGCCGTTCTCTGCGGTGGGTGTTCGCTCGCATCCGAGCGCAACCGGCGCGCCTTGCTCGTCCTGGCCGATGCAGCCGACGAACAGGGCCGCCAGCACGTCGCGCGCGCCAGGTGAGGTCGCATACAACGGATGCAGCGTGTCAATTGCGCCGGAGTAGAAGAGCGCGACCGGCCGGGGCGGCGCGGGCGTCGCCGTGGGTTGAGGCGTTAGGGTGGGGGGCGGCGTCTCGGTCGGCGGAGAAAGCGTCTCCTGGATCTGCGGTGTGGGAGTAGGCACTTCTGGCGGCCGCGGCTCGGACGCGCAGGCCGCCAGAAGAAGGGCGCTACCGCAGATTGATATGAGCGGGCGGAGCAGTCCGAGTTCGGTCAAGGCCGACCGATTACACCTTGTGAATCTGATCGGCAGCCGGCAGGGGCTCCACCTTCGGCTGGCTGAGCAACGCCACTTTGTTGGGGTTAAGTTCGGCGATGGCGTCAATCACGCCCAGCGCCTTGGCCTGCTCCGGCGTGAAATACACGTCGCGGTCGGTATAGCGAATCACCTGCTCCTCGGTCATGTTAGTGTGGCGCATGATGATCTTGTTGATCGTGTCCTTGATCCGCAAGATCTCGCGAGCCTGGATCTCGATGTCGGACGCTTGACCCTGAGCACCTCCGAGCGGCTGATGCATGTGGATGGTGGCGTTGGGTAGGGCATAGCGCTTCCCCTTGGTGCCGGCCAGGAGCAGCAGCGTGCCGAAGCTCGCAGTCAGGCCGACGGCAAACGTGGCGATCGGCGCCGAGATCATCTGCATCGTGTCGTAGATGGCCATGCCGGCATAGACCGAGCCTCCCGGCGAGTTGATGAAGAACTGGATGTCCTTCTCGTTGTCCTCGCGCTCCAGGAAGAGCAACTGCGCCACGATCAGGTTGGCCACCTGGTCGTTGATCGGTGTGCCGAGGAAGACGATGCGTTCCTTCAATAGCAACGAATAGATGTCGTATGCGCGCTCACCGCGCCCGTTGGTCTCGATCACCATCGGGATGACGTTGCGGATCGCGTCGAACTGCGCCTGTGAGTAAATCGGTACCATTGGCTAATCCCCATCCTGTGGGCCGTCCATTCGTGGGTGCCGCTCGGCGCGTCTTACGGCGCGCGAGGCAGGTGCCCTAAACGGACGCCTCAATTAAAGTTCCCTCTAAAGTTCCCTCTCACTGATTCCCAAATAGCTACCACGCCATCGTTAGCTGAATATTGGCGGCTTATGCGGCTGTCGTTGCCGCGGCCGGCTCGGTTGGCCGGTCGGCCGGTTCGGTCGCCAGTTCGCCCTTGGCGATCCGCACCATCCGGTCGAGCACCTTGCTCGAGAGGATGTTGTTCTTGATCGTCGTGCGCGCGTCGTTCTGGGCCAACACCCGGCGCACCTCGGCTTGGCGGTTGCCGTAGCGGCGGGCGGTCAGCTCCACCTCGGCGGCGATCTCCTCGTCACTCACCTGCAGGCCCTCAGCGCGCGATAGCTCGCGCATCACCAGGCCGCGCCGTCCGCGCTGCTCGGCGATCGGTCGCAGCTCCTCGCGCAGCTGCTGCTCAGTCTTGCCTTGCACCTTCAGCCACTCTTCAAAAGGCAGCCCTTCTGTGTCGAGGATGTCTTCCTTGAAGTCTCGTAGCAGATCGTCCAAGCGGTCCTCGATGAAGGCAGGCGGATAGCGCACCTCGGCCAAGGCAGTGAACGCGTCGAGCGCCTGCATGGCGAATTCCTGATCGGCTTGGCGCTGCTTGTACTCGGTCAATCGGCGGCGCAAGTCCTCGCGCAGCTCGGCCAAGGTCGAGAAGGAGCTGGCCGCCTGGGCAAGTTCGTCGTTGATGTCGGGAAGCGTGCGGCTGTTCACCCGCTGCACGTCAATGGCGACGTCAATCTGTTTGCCGCGCAGCGATTCCTCGTCGAAATCGTCCGGCAGCGTGAGCGTCGCCTCTTTGTGTTCCCCGGCGCTCATGCCCACGACCAGCGCCGATAACCCGGGCAGAGCTTCACGATCCACATCAAGCACCATGCCGCGTCGCGGCTGGAAGCGCAGCACTTCCTCATCGCTGCCGTGCTGCTTGCCCACCACGCTCATCTCTACCAAGTCGCCCATCTGAGCCGGTCGTTCGACGAGTTGCACGATCGCGTTCTCCTCGCGGATGAGCTGAAGCTGTTGCTCGATCTCTTCCTCGGTGACGACGACCGAGGGCACGGGCAGACGGATTGACTTGTAGTCTTTCAGGTCTACCTTCGGCTCTAGCGGCACGCGGGCCACCAGTTGGTAGGGCGACTGCTTCACCTCCTCGATCTGCCCAGGGCCATATGGGTCTATGCCGGCCTCATCTATCGCTTTCGGGTACACCTCACGGGCGACGCGGTCGGCAACCTCGGCGTCGAACACGTCTTGGCCACCGACGGCGCGGATGACGGCCGCGATGGGCGCATGGCCGGGGCGGAAGCCGGGAATACGAACTTGCTTAGAGAGATCGCGCGCGACTTCGCGACGCGCCTTGTTGACGAGATCGTCGTCTACGGTGATGGTCAGGCGCACTTCGTGCGTGTCGAGGGTTTCAACTTGGAAGTTCATGATTTATGACCCGATGGGGACGGTGGGATTTGAACCCACACGCCTTGCGGCACATGATCCTAAGTCATGCGCGTCTGCCAATTCCGCCACGTCCCCGCATGTCCAAACGGCGCACGCGCGCCGACGATGAGCGGTTTTGCGATCGGCATGTCACCTGGTTGGCTCATTTGGCTTGCCTCATCCGCCCCGACGAACGCGCCTATGTTACTGCGCCATAAGGCAGCCGGATTATACTTGCGAGCCTTCGGGCAACGTCCGTTGGGCTTAATATACGAGGCTTTGACGAGTTATGAGCAAGACGAGAGTGTGGTTGGAACGCATTGGGGTTGGCATCATCGCGTTTCTGTCGCTATCGGCGCCGTTCGTGTTTGGGTTTGTGTATTACCTCGGCGTGACCGATGGCATTGACATCAATGCCGGCGATCCGTTGCGCGAATCGCGCATTTGGATGATTTACGAGCAGAGCGGCCCAGCAGGCATCGGTTGGCTATACACGGCGCCGACGGATAGCCCGCAGCCGGGGGTGCAGTGCGCTCGCTCGCAGCTCACCGTGCTGAGCTGGAGCGGCGGCCCATTGCTCGACACTGCCACCAAGTACTGCCGCTGCTACGAGCCAGCGGGCGGGAACCGGCTCAAAGAATCTGCCGTGGCCTGTCCCCAATGAGCCATGCATCGAGCAAGCCATCGCAACACACGATGTTGAAAGAACTCTATCTCATTCGTCACGCCCAGCCGCAACCCAACACCGGTCTGGCCTACGATCGCGTCCCCGGTCCGCCTCTCTCCGAGATTGGTCGCCAAGAAGCGCGCGCGACTGGCTTGTATCTGTCGCAGTGCGGGATCGAGCGGCTGTTTGTTTCGCCGCTGGATCGCACCCAGGAGACGGCGCGCCTGATCGCCGAACATACGCGGGCGCCTATGCAGATCGAAGAGGCGCTGGCCGAGCACCGCAGCGACGAGAGTTTTGAGAGCGTGAAAGCCCGCGTGCAGGATCTGCTAGCGCGCGTCGAGGCGGAGCCGTTCACCTGCGTCGGCTTCGTCACCCACGGCTCGCCGACCAAGGCTCTGTTGCAAACCTTGTCGAAGGGCAGCCTAGATCTTTCGCGATTCATCTTTGACAACGGCAACCACGTGCCAACCGCCGGCGTGTGGCGTGCAGAGCGCACCGAGGATGGCTGGCGATTGGAGCTGGTTTTCACGCCGGCGATGGCATGTGCTGGCTGAGCCACAGCCTCGCAGCACGAGGGGAGGTGAGTTCACACAGGCATGCAAGTCAACACCGGCAGTGCTAAAGGGCGCAAACTCAAATCTGTGCCGGGCGATGCCATCCGCCCTATTACCGATCGCGCCAAGCAGGCCATTTTCAACATCCTGATGGACGACGTGCGCGGCTCGCGCTGGCTCGACCTGTTCGCCGGCACCGGTGCGGTGGCCATCGAGGCGTTGAGCCGCGGCGCGGAGCACGCTACGCTGATTGACATCGCGCCCGAGGCGATCAAGGTCATTCGCGAGAACCTGCGCATTACGAACTTGGAACCTAGGGCGCGCGTGATCCGCCAGGATGCCTTTGACTACTTGCAGGCCAGACCCAATGCGCGCTACGACTATATCTTCGTCGCTCCACCTCAGTATCAAGGGCTATGGTCTCGGGCGCTGGTCGCGATTGACGAGAACATCGGCTGGTTGAGCGAGACCGGCACGGTCATCGTGCAGCTCGACCCTCGCGAGTACTTCCCAATCGCGCTCGACCACCTTGAGCTGAGCGATCAGCGACGCTACGGCAAAACGATGCTGCTGTTTTATGACCGGATCTAACCCGGCGCGTCACCGGCTGAAGACGGCGATCACCGCTGGCACCGCTTCGACCGAGTTCATCGAGGAGCCGCCGAGCGCCTCATCCAGCCATAAGCCAGATGATCCCCCGCCGTCTAAGTTAAGCGCGTCGGCAACGCTCAGCTCGGGCGAGGCCGCCAAGAAGTCTGCCAAGTCCGTCAGCGTCCACTGCGCCATCTGCGTGACGCCCAGCAACAAGCGGCCCTGCTGATCGAGCGCGATGAAGCTGCGTCGGTTGCGCAAGCCGTTGTCGCTGATACCTGTCACCCGCCGCCCTTCCACGACCAACATCGGGAAGCTCTGCACGGCCTGTTCGATGGCTGGGTCAGGAAGGTAGGGGTGCGTGCGCAGCCACTGCAAAGATGGCCTGCCGGCTCTGAGCGCGAACATTCCACCGAAGCCACGGTAGCTTCGCCCGAAGGCGCGGCCGTCTGCGATCAGCAGGCCGGTGGCGCGGTTCTCCTCATCGAAGAACCCCCCGTTAATCACGAGGTCGGCGCCCACATCGCGCTGCCAATCGCGCGTCGTGCGCGGGGTGAGTGGGTCATAAAGCACGCGCAGCACGGCACGGCGCAGGTCCACGCGCGTCACGATGAGCCGCTCGTCGAATCCGTTGCTGTGGCCTTGCAGCAGCATGAGCTCGATCGCCGGCGTGAGGGCGCGCCATCGCCCGTCGTATGCCGGCGGCGTCGCCGTGGGCAGCGGCGTGTGAGTGACGAGGGTGGGTAAGACCTGGTGGATCACCGGCGATGGAAAGACCGTGGGAGATGCGATCGGAGCGGATGAAGTGTTGTCGCAAGCGGACAGTAGACCGATGATTGCCGCCGCACCGACTGCGATCTTCGAACGCATCGCGCGAAGATTCTACGCTGTTAGAATCGCGCCGTACCATGCGCAAGACGGATTGGATCACCGTGGTAGGTGGCGGCTTGGCCGGCACGGAGGCCGCGTGGCAGATCGCCCAGCGTGGCGTGCGCGTCAAGCTCTATGAGATGCGCCCGCGCAAGATGACGCCAGCGCACACTACCGGCCATCTGGCCGAGCTGGTGTGCAGCAACTCACTGGGCGCCGACCAGGTTGACAAAGCGCCCGGCCTGCTCAAGCGCGAAATGCGCATGCTCGGCTCGCTCATGATGGCCTGCGCCGAGCGCGCGACCGTGCCCGCCGGCGGCGCGCTGGCCGTGGATCGCGATCTCTTTGCCTTGGAGGTGACCCGCCGTATCGAGTCGCATCCGCTCATCGAGGTGATTCGCGAGGAGGTCACGTGCATCCCAGAAGGCATCTGCGTGATCGCCAGCGGGCCGCTGACTTCGGATGCGTTAGCGGCCGAGATCGCTCGGCTGACCGGCAGCGAGCATCTGTATTTTTGGGATGCCATCGCGCCGATCGTGACGCTCGACTCGATAGACTTCAGCATCGCCTTCCGCGCCTCGCGCTACGGCAGGGAGCTAGGGCGCGATCCGCAATCCGAATCCGCCGAAGGTGATTACATCAACTGTCCGATGACGCGCGAGGAGTACTACGCCTTCGTCGAGGCGCTTGTTGGGGCCGAGACGGCAACGCTGCGCGATTTTGAGCTGCGCGACGAGCGCTTCTTTGAGGGATGCCTGCCGATCGAGGTGCTGGCGCGGCGCGGCAAAGATGCGCTGGCCTTCGGGCCGATGCGTCCGGTGGGCATCCGTGATCCGCGCACCGGCAAACGCCCATTCGCCGTCGTCCAACTGCGACAGGACAATGTGGCCGGGACGCTCTACAACATCGTCGGCTTCCAGACCAACCTTAAGTTCCCCGAACAAGACCGCGTGCTACGCATGATCCCCGGGCTGCAACAGGCCGAGTTCGTGCGCTACGGCCAGATGCACCGCAACACCTTTATCAACGCGCCGGTGCTGCTCGACGCTACGTTGCAGCTGAAGCAGGATGATCCTTCGCGTCGCCTGTCCTCGACTGCCGATCCTCGTGCCGCGATCTTCTTCGCAGGGCAGATTGTCGGCGTCGAGGGTTATGTAGGGAACGCGGCGACCGGGCTGCTAGCCGGCATCAACGCGGTTCGCATGCTGCGCGGCGAGCCGTTGGTGACCCTGCCACCTACCACGATGCTCGGCGCGCTGTGCCATTACATCACTCACGCCGACGCAAAGCACTTCCAACCGATGAAAGCGAACTTCGGCATTTTGCCGCCGCTGGAGCAGCCGCCGCGCGATAAGCGGCTGCGCGGCGCAGCCTATGCCGAGCGTGCCCAGCGCGACTTGCAGGCGGTGCTAGAGTCAAAAGGCATTCTGAACGACATCTTGCTGCCGGCCGAAGGTTGATCATCGTCCACGGTCTCCTTCTCTTCTCCGCCACTATTACACCGGCGCTATGTGGGCTCACTATGTGATCACCGTCTCGTTCCTCGCGCTGGCCATTGCTTATGGAGCGACGTTGTTTGCCGGTTGGAGTATCGCGCGCGCCGTGCCCGGCGTCGCCGAGGCGGATCAAATGAGCGTGCTGGCGCGCAGCTTGGCCATCGCGATCATCGCCTGGCCGATCTGGGCGATACATTGGCGTTGGGCAAAACGAGATTGGAACTGGAACGGAACGGTCTCGCAGCTGTATCTGGCTTTCTTCACGATTACGGGGCTGATCGCCGGCGCGTGGATCGGCATGCAATTCATCAGCCGGCTGTTGGAGGTGTTGTTAGGCTCGAAGGCTGCAGACGGCGACTCGGTGAGCTACCTGATCGGTGCTTTGTGGTCAACGCTGGTGTCGTTGCTCATATGGGTCTATCACGGCAGCATCTGGATTCGGCATCGCCGACGCACGACGCCCTAGCGCGCTAAACACGCCGTGCCGACGTGCGATATATAATGCCGCTCACCTCGCCAGATAGCGCATCAATACATCGTGAGCGTACTCAGGTTCGCGCATAGCGTGGATGTGGAGACCTCTAGGTCGCGCGATTCGGGCAGGTCACTAAGCGCCTACGAGACAACTTGAACCCACGCGGCTCGACAGGGAGGCAGCGGGCCGCAGAAGCATCCTATGAAGACGGCAGCAACAAAGATTCTCCTTGTACAGGGTGGCTTGGGTGACTCCGTCGGGCCGGTGCTCGAGCGGCACGGCTACCGGGTGGTGTGGGTGAGCACCGCCAAGAGCGCGCTCGAGCATGTGGCAAGCGAAAAGTTGGCGTTGGTCGTGATTGATGCGCCTTCCCTAAGCGCCAATGCTGAGAAACTGTGCCAAGAAATTAAGCGTCTGAAGGAGTTGCCCGTGTTGATGATCGGCGCGGATGCCTCGGCGGGTGGGGTCACCGCAAGCACCTACAAAGGTTGCGCCGATGCGTTCATATCGCGGCCGCTTCAACTGCGGCGCTTGCTTTCGCGCCTGGAGAAGCTGTTGCCGGCCGGCTTGACGCTAGAGCTGCGCTGCGGCGAACTCGTCTTTCGGCCGGCGGACGGCATCCTGCGCAAGCGCAACGAGGAGATCTACCTTAACCCGAAGCTCTCTAAGCTCCTGCAGCTTTTCATGCAGCGACAAGGCGAGGTGCTGCCGCGCAAGCTGCTCATGCAGCAGGTATGGGAAACCGACTACCTCGGCGACACGCGCACGCTCGACGTACATATCCGATGGCTACGCGAAGCCATCGAGGACAACCCTACCGAGCCTGCTTATCTGCGCACCGTGCGAGGGCAAGGTTACCGCTTTGATAATCCAAAAGCCAAGAAATGAAGATCGTCGTCACCGGATCCATCGCATATGACTACCTGATGACCTTCCCCGGGTCGTTCAGCGAGCACATCTTGCCGGAGCATATGGCTCGCGTCAGCTTGAGTTTTCTGGTGGACTCAATGGAGCGCCGACGTGGAGGTTGCGGCCCGAACATCGCCTACACGCTTGCGCTGCTGGGCGAGCGACCGCACCTCATGGGCACGGCCGGCCAGGATTTCGATGAATACCGCGCGTGGCTCGAATCGGTGGGGGTGGACACGTCGCTGACCCGCGTCGTTCACCATAAGTTCACGGCTTCCTTCTTCTGCAGCACCGACCGCCACAACAACCAAATCGCATCGTTCTACTCCGGCGCAATGGCCGATGCGCGCGAGCTTTCCTTCAAAGACCTGCCGTTTAAGCCCGACATCGCCATCATTTCGCCGAACGATCCCGAGGCGATGATCCGGTATGCCCGCGAATGCCGAGAGTTGGGCATCCGTCACATCTTCGACCCCGGCCAACAAGTCGCCCGCTCGTCGGGGGAGGAGCTGAAGGCCGGCATCGTCGGCGCCGACATCCTGATTTGCAACGATTACGAGTTTGAATTGATTCGCCAGAAGACCGGCTTGACCGAAGCCGATGTGCTCTATCACTCCGAGGCGCTCATCATCACGCGCGGCGAGAAAGGCTCGACGATCTTGCTGCGCGACCACCGGATTGATATCCCGGCCGTGCCGAGTGAGCGCATCATGGACCCCACCGGCGTCGGCGATGCCTTCCGCGGCGGCCTGCTCAAAGGGTTGGCCGTCGGCGCCGATTGGCCAACCTGTGGCCGGCTGGGCAGCGTCGCGGCTACCTTCGCGCTGGAACACATCGGGGGGCAGGGCCACAGCTATACCTGGGAGCAGTTCAAGGCGCGCTACGAGGCGCATTTTGGTCGGCTCGATATATCGCTCAACGGCAGCGCGGGTTAAGGCACCTCTGCGCGTTACAATGATCGAGCTGTGCAACTGCCCGACTCATTCATCGGCGATTTAGAAGAGGCTTGCTCTACCCTGGTCAAGCATGGCGCACGGCGAATCATTCTGTATGGTTCGCCTGCGCGCGGCGACTTTCGAGCCGACTCCGATATTGATCTATGCGTCGAGGGCTTGAGCCCCGATAAGTGCTTCCGGGCCATCGCAGCGTGCATGATGAGGATAGATCGGCCAATCAGCATCCTCGACTACCGCGATCTTCACGGTCACCTAAAGGAACGCATCCTCGCGGAAGGCAAGATTTTGTATGACCAAGGACGAGTCGCAACGTGGAATTGGCGCGACTCGTCGAGTCATGACTCCTCCACCAAAGGGGCTTTCGATCGAACGAACAGAACGTGATATTGGAGTGAACGATCTGATGAATTACGACGTCAAAGACATCAACCTGGCGACTGCGGGTCGCTACAAGATTGAATGGGCCGAGCAAGAGATGCCCGTGCTCCGGCTGATCCGCGAGCGCTTTGCGCGGGAGCAGCCGCTGAAGGGTGTGCGCATAGCTGCCTGTTTGCACGTCACCAGCGAGACAGCGGCGTTGGTGCGCACGCTCCAGGCCGGCGGCGCGGATATTGTGCTGTGTGCCAGTAACCCGCTCAGCACTCAGGACGAAGTTGCCGCTTCCCTCGTCGTCCACGACGAGATACCCGTCTTCGCTATCAAAGGTGAGGACAACGAGACGTACTATCGGCACATCAACGCGGCGCTCGATCATCACCCTCACATGACGATGGATGACGGCTGCGACCTGGTCAGCGTGCTGCACAAAGAGCGCCCGCACCAGGTGGGCGAGGTGCGCGTCGGCACGGAAGAGACGACGACCGGGGTCATCCGATTGCGCGCGATGGCCAAGGATGGCGCGCTGCGCTTCCCCGTGCTGGCGGTGAACGATAGCATGACCAAGCACTACTTCGACAACCGCTACGGCACCGGCCAGAGCACGATAGACGGCGTGATTCGCGCCACGAACATTCTGCTGGCCGGCCGCACGGTGGTCGTGAGCGGCTACGGATGGTGTGGCCGAGGGGTCGCAGCCCGCGCGCGGGGCCTGGGCGCTCATGTGATCGTGACCGAGGTTGATCCGCTGAAAGCGCTCGAAGCCCTGATGGACGGCTACCAAGTGATGCCTCTGCTTGAGGCCGCCAAGAAAGGCGATGTGTTTATCACCGTCACGGGTGACAAAAATGTGATTGACGAACAGCACATCGCGGTGATGAAAGACGGTGCGATCCTCTCGAACTCCGGCCATTTCAACGCCGAGATCAACATCTCGGCGCTGCGGAAGCTCAGCAACGGTCACCCCCCGCGCCAAGTGCGCCCCTTCGTCGAGCAATATACGCTCTCCGACGGTCGCCGCATCAACTTGCTCGCTGATGGTCGGCTGATCAATCTGGCGGCGGCAGAGGGACATCCAGCGGCAGTGATGGACATGAGCTTCGCCAACCAGGCGTTGGGCGCGGAGTATATGCTCAAGCATGGCGCCGGCCTCAAGCCCGCCGTCTACACCATCCCCGAGGAGATTGACCGCGAGATCGCCCGCCTAAAACTGCAGAGCATGGGCGTAGAGATTGACGCGCTTACCGAGGAGCAGGCGCGCTACATGGCCAGCTGGGAAGAGGGGACGTAAGCATCTCGTTCAAGCCCCACGCAGGGCTTGAACGGCATGTGCCTGACGCCACGCTTAGCCGCCGGATGGGGTTGCCAGAGCCGATGCTGCCTGCGCGTCAGGCGGCGCAGATTCCGAGCGATACACCAGCCCTTGCCCCTCAGTCGCGTCTACGACGACGCGCGCCGGCGGCGTGCTCAGCGTCAGCAGGTAATCGGCCAGCTTTTCGCGCACGTTGCGCTGCAAAATCCGCCGCAGCGGCCGCGCGCCCATGCCCGGCTCGGTGTTTTGCGCCAACAGCCAAGTGCGCGCTGCCGGGGTCACCTCCAGCTCGATCCCTTGTGACCGCGCCAGCTTGGCCTCGCGGGTGATCATCAAGTCGAGAATTCTGGCCATGACGTGTGGCGCCAGCGGCCTGAACATGACGATCTCATCTAGGCGGTTGAGGAACTCCGGTCGAAAGAAGGCGCGCACGTCCAACATGGCCAGCTCGCGCGCCCGCTCGCCCAGCGTCGGATCATTCAGGTATTGCGCGCCGAGGTTGCTGGTGAGGATGATGACCGTCTCGGCGAAGTTGGCCACGCGCCCTTGACCGTCGGTCAACCGACCTTCCTCCATCACCTGCAAGAGGATGTCGAGGATGCGCGGATGAGCCTTCTCCACTTCATCAAACAGCACCACGGCGTAGGGCGACTTGAGGATCTTCTCGGTGAGCTGGCCGCCACTCTCATAGCCCACATAGCCCGGCGGCGAGCCGATCAGGCGATTGATCGTGTCATCCTTCTGATACTCGGTCATGTCGAGCGCAATCAGGTTGTCCTCGCTGCCGAAGAGGAACTCGGCCAGCGCTTTGGCCAACTCAGTTTTGCCCACGCCGCTGGGTCCTAGGAACAGGAACGAGCCGATCGGCCGTTTTGGATCCTTCAAGCCCACGCGCGCGCTCTTCACGGCTCGGCTAACGGCAAGGATCGCATCGTCCTGACCAATCACGCGCTGTTGCAGCGCTTGCACCATCTGCGCGTATTTGGCGCGCTCGTCCTCGCTCAGCTTGGTCACCGGAATGCCGGTCATTAAGCTGATGGCATACGTCACATCCTCGGCATCAATGACCGATTCGGGTCGGCGCGATGCGGATGTTGGGGCTGCGTCGTTTGCGTCTCCGGCGGCCTGGGTGGCCCGCACGATGGCGCACGCGCGATGGAGCACTTGCACGGCTGCGCCCGGCAAGGGTGACGCGCCGATGTAGCGCGCGGCCAGCGTCGTCGCTGCTTTAATCGCGCCGTCGTCCACAAAGAAACCATAGTCGCGCTCGAACTCCGGCCTGTGCAGGGTCAACATCTGAAGACATTCGTCAGGCGTGGCCGGCGGTACGCGCAGCACGTGTGAGTTCGCCACAACCGGCGCATGGGTGCGAATGTGCTCTTGGTATTCGGCTTCGGTCGTCGCGCCGATCACGGCGCACGCGCCCTCGATCATCGCTTTCTGCAGATCTTTCATTGCGCTCATCTGCGCGCCGGTCTCGGCGCGACCGAAGAAGCGATGGATGTTAGCGATGAACAGCGCGCCGCCCTCGGCCTGCCGCAGCGCCACTTGCATGGCCAACTGTGGGTTGTCCAGCCATGCGCTCTCGCTGACCTCGATGACGCGCTCGAGCTTGGGCGGGCCCTTGCCTTCGGCAATCAGGAAGGCCAACGACTGAGCCAAGCTGCGTCGGCCACTGCCCGGCATGCCGACCAGGAAGACGTTGCGCCCGCGCGCTAATGACAGCACGCTGACCAGCTCTTGCAATAGCTTCTCGCGCGGAAAGAGCGGCATGAGCCGACCACGCCGTGCCTCTGCCACCCAGTCCGCCGTCGTCGTTCGCTTGCTGATGATGCCCTCCACCATCAGCGCAGCGAGGGCGCTAGGTGTCACCCCGCGGCGCTGGAGCAAGCCGGCCGTGCTGATGCCGGTTTGTGAGAGCGCGCCGAGCAGATGCTCCGTACCGATGTAGATTTCGCCGTTGGCCAGCGCGATGGCGCGCGCTTCGTCCAGCGCGATCAGCATCTCATCGCTCAGCGTCACGGTCACGTTCTGGTCGGTGATGTAGTCGAACTTAGCCGAGCGACCTTCGCGCGTCCGCGCCTGCGTCTCCGTTTCTCGCTCCAGGTCAGCAGGCTTGAAGCCACGGCTTTCGGCCAGCCGATGAATGGCGCGATAAGCTGTGGACTCAGGCATTCGCATCAACGCCAGCAGCGCCACTTCAGGGGTCAGCAACGCTTTGCCCATTTGACGCACCATGTCGCCGGCGCGGTTTAGGGCGCGGCGCGTAGTGGCGTCGAGCAGATCCTTGTTCAGAGTGGCCATCAACGGGGATTATCGCCGAGATGAGTCGTGCGACACCCCGCGATGCACTTCAACTGGTATGTGTGGCCTCGGGTTGTTTGAACAGTGATGATAGGGGCTCGTTTTCAAGCCGAGGATGTTCCTCGAAGAGGAAGCACGCGGCGACGCGCGTCGGCGCCAACTTGAAGAGCGGTGGCCGCGATGCACGACACCGATCCATCACGAAAGGACAGCGCGAGGCAAAACAGCATCCTTCAGTGACGTCATCTTCGCCCTCGCGCGCTTGAATGTTGTGTGCGCCCCACTGCATGTCAATGTCGGGCCATGGGATCGAGTCAATCAGCAACTGGGTGTAAGGGTGCTTCGGATTACTGATGACGGTGTCTACATCGCCGGCCTCCATGACGCTGCCGCGATACAGAATTAAGATGTAATCGCTGATGTGATAGGCTGTGGTCAGGTCATGGGTGATGTATAAGATGGAGACCCCGTAGTCCCTTTTTAGTTTCTGGAGACTTTCGAGGATCGTGGCGCGCAACGAGGCGTCAACCATTGAAACCGGTTCGTCGGCGACGAGGAGCTTCGGCCTCAGAAGCAGCGCGCGTGCCACGGAGATGCGCTGGCGTTGTCCGCCGGACAGCTGATGCGGATAGCGACCTAGGATTTCCTCGGGACGCAACCCGACGGCGCTGAGTGCTTCCTCCATCATCTGCCGGGCTTCGGCTCTCGATCTGGCCAGCTTGAACTTGCTGATCGGCACAGTAAGCAGGTGATCAACCTTGTAGAAAGGGTTGAAGACGGCGAAGGGATCCTGAAAGACCGCCTGCACGTCGCGGCGAAACTGCATATATTCCGCCTTGCGCAGTTTGGAAATGTTGCGCCCTCTATACAGCACCTCGCCGAACGTCGGTTCGATGAATCCGAGCGCGAGCAAACTCATCGTCGTTTTGCCGCTGCCACTCTCGCCGGCCACGGTAATGATCGAAGGGGTGGCGTCGTCAATGGTCAGCGAGACGTTGTCCAGCGCTACGGTCTGCCGACGGGATATCAGCCCATGCTTGTAGATTTTCGTGACGTTGCGAAGTTCAAGGAGTGGAGTCATCAGTCTTGTGCGTCCGTAGTGTTTGTTGGGCAGGTAAGGGCAAGTGTCTGGTCGAGCATCTAGCGTGGCGATGTATGTGCTTGCATACCGCGTTGATCAGGCGTGGTGGGATTGCCCTGTTCGTCGTACAAGTGGCACGATACGAATCGTCCGTCCGGCGTCGTTGAGCGCGGCGGTGCAGCGATCTTGCAGATCTCCATGGCGCGGTCGCAGCGCGGATGGAAGACGCATCCACTCGGCAGGTGCAGAAGCGAAGGCGCCAAGCCGGGAATGCCGTGGAAAACGCCTTTGTTCTTCAGCCTGGGCAAGCTCCGGATGAGCGCTTGAGCGTAGGGATGTAGCGGATGCCTGAATATCTCGCGGACGTTGCTCACCTCGACGAGCTTACCGGCATACATGACGGCGACCCGATGGGTGACTTGAGCCATCAACCCCATGTCATGGCCGATCAGGATCACGGCAGCGTTAATCTTCTCCTGCACGCGACGAATCGTCTCCATGACTTGTCGTTGCACGACGACGTCGAGAGCGCTGGTCGGCTCATCGGCGATGATCACCTTAGGGTTCAGCAGGATGCCGATGGCGATGCACACGCGCTGTTTCATGCCACCGCTCAACTCATGGGGATACATCTGGAAGACGCTCCGCTTGAGTTCAACGGACTCCAGCGCGTGTTCGGCGCGCTCGATCAGTTCCCGTTTGCTGGCGCGGGGCAGGTGATCCTGCATGGCGTCCAACATTTGCGCGCCGATGCGCATCACCGGGTTAAGCGAGTTCATCGCGCCCTGCGGGATGTAGCTAATCTTGCTCAGGCGAGTTTGGCGCATCTCCTCTTCGCTGAGCTTGAGCAGGTCTACTGCGCCGTCATCCGTATAGATGATGGCGCTGCCGGACTCGATGCGACCGGGCGGCTTGATCATCTGCATCAGCGCCAGCGCCAGCGTGGACTTGCCACAACCCGATTCTCCTACCAGGCCCAGCCGCTCACCGGATTGAAGCGTCAGACTTACCCCATCCACCGCTTTCACGCGCCCGGCATCCGTGTAGTACGTGACCTGTAAATCGTTGATCTGTAACGCAACCGATCGCGTGCCGTTCAGCGATGTCATTCTGACCTCCGGACGCGCGGATTGGCGATTTCGTCCAGGCCGCGGTTAATCAACGAGAGGGACGCAAAGATGATGATCAACACCAGAGATGGCCATAACACCCACCACCACCATCGGTTAAAGATGGCCGAGTGGAACTGTGCCCAGCGAATGGTCATGCCAATCGTTGGCTCGCGCGCGGGCCCTAGCCCGAGGATTTCTAGGCCAAAACTGGAACCAATGCCCCCCATCACTGCGCCGACGAAGCTGGCCGCCAAATACGGCAGCATGTTCGGCATGAGCTCTCTGAAGATGATCTCCAAGTTGCCCATGCCCGATAGCTTGGCCATGTTGACGAAGGTGCGCTCGCGCAGGGTCAATACTTGCGATCGGACGATCCGTGCTGTGCCCATCCACGACAGGATCGAGGCGACGCCAGCCATAGTAAAGATGGTGACTTTGTTCTTGTCGACGATCGTGCTGGCGATGATGATTTGCAGGATCAGCGCCGGGATGGTCATCAACACTTCGGTCAACCAGCGGATGACGCTGTCAATCCAGCCGCCGTAGTAGCCTGCCACAAACCCCACGATGACGCCCACGACCAGACCAATCGTGCCAGCCATGACGCCGATCGAACCGGTCAATAGGATGCCGCGTGCCATGACAGCCAGCAGGTCACGCCCATCGCGGTCGGTGCCGAGCGGATACTCCGGGCTTGGGGGCTGCACGGCCGGCGCTGCGAGCGGGTACGCTCTAGTGCTTGTGTCAATCAGCAGCGAGCCGCCGATACTAAAGATCAGCAGAAAGGCGAGCATAGCCAGACCGACGACCAGGCTCTTGTTGCGGCGCATGTAGCGCAGGATCAAGATCCAACGGTTTGGCTGGCCGCTGGTTTGTTGCGCTGGAATGGAAAGTTGCATAGGCTCTTCTAGACCTCAAGAACACCGATTACCGACGATCGTAACGTATACGTGGGTCGAGCAGAGGATACAGGATATCCACCACCATCATGCTGAAACCGACTGCGAATATGGTGATCATGCCGATCCCGTAGATCACGAAGAAGTCGTTTGCACCGATGGCAGCGTTGAGCAGTGAACCGATGCCGGGGAAGCCGTACAGATACTCCACGAGGATGCCGGCGGAGACGATCGAGCCAAACGCCAAGGCGAGTCCGGTCACCTGCGGCAAGATGGCATTCCGCACGTAATACCAGTAAAAGATGCGGCCTTGCTTGAGGCCCTTATGCTCCGCGAAGTTGACGTAGTCCTCGCCTAGCACGGTAACGCCCATGCCCCGCATTCCCAACGCCCAAAATCCGACCGAGGCGACGATGAGGGATAGCGCAGGCAGAATGGCGTGCCGGCCTACGTCCAGCAGGAACTCTAAGCTCAATTCAGGTGCATTGAAACGCGTGGTGGTGTATGCACCACTGAGTGGCAGCAGCTTGGCCCGAAATGCGATAAAGTAAATCAGCACGAGACCCAGCAGATACGGCGGCACAGCGGCCAGCACCATCAGCGGTGTGACCATTCCTTTCACCCACCCAGGGCTGCGTGGCCAACCTGCCAAGGCACCGATGGCCGTGCCGATCAAGAAGGTGAGAAGAGTCGTTACCGTGACCAGCCCAATCGTCCACGGCAAGGCCTGACCGATCAACTCGTTCACCGTGCGCGGGTAGCGCATGAGCGAATAGCCCAGGTCGCCGCGAGCCAGGCCGCTGATGTAGTCGAAGTACTGTTCGATCAGAGGCTTATTCAAGCCGAATTTTGCTTCGAACGCCTTGACCAACTGCTCCATGTCGCGCGGCGCATATCCGGTCGAGCGCTGGATCTCGGCAAACCGCTCGCGGATGGGGTTGATCGGAGACAGCCGAGGGACGAAAAACAAGACCGTGGCCGCGCTCCACATGACCAAGAGAAAGAATAGAAATCGGCGTATGACGTAACTCAGCCTCACACAACACTCTCCATTATTAATGCCTACTACATATTCAGGAATGCCAAACACTGAGCAGCGCGCACCGCTGCGCGCTGCTCAGTGTTTGTTTGGTCACACCTTACTTCTCAACGGCCTTCAGGCCCATGACGATCAGCGGGAACGTCAGCGCCCAGAACGCACCGTTGACATACGGATTTTCCTGCGTAGGCCAGTTCGTCCAGTATGTCTGGTTGTAGGGGATGCGATGCAGCCACTGCACCATTGGAATGTCAATCATATCATTCCAATAGATGTCAATCGCCTTCTCGAACAGCTCGTTCAGCTTCGGATCCCCTGGCGCCACCGGACGCATCTGATCCACGATAGCGTCGAACTCGGGGTTAGAGTAGCGCGAGAACCGGTTGCCGCCGGTGGCAGTGCCGATCGGTGCGGCAAAGCGGCTGTGATACAGCTCCATCGTGGCGTAGGGATCGAGCAGACTTGCGCCATGCCCGAACAGGTACAAGCCGGGCTTACCGTCGGCCATGTTCTGGTAAGCGTCGCCACCGAAGTTGATCGCCGCTTCAAAACCACCGCGCCGCAGCATTTCCACCAACACCGGCGTGATATCGGCGTGGATGCTCTCGAAGCCGTGAATCGTCGCGTTGACGCGCTTGCCATCTTTGACCCAGAACCCTTCGGCGTCCTTGGTGAAGCCAGCCTTCTCCATGCGAGCGGCGCTTTCTTGCAGGTCGAAGCGGCGCACCAGCTTCTCGCCCTTCTCGCGCACCGGATCGAGATACTTGCGCAGGCCGGGATACTCCGGATACGGGAAGATCGTCGTGATCTTGGCGCCGTTGTAAACCACCCGGTCAATGGTGTCGCGATCAATGGCCAGGTTCATCGCCCAGCGCACGTCGCGGTTGCTGTATGGATCCAGCGCCGTGTTGACCCACAGCGAGTTCGGCCACCAGTCAATGTATCCCAGAGGCTCTTCGCGACCAGTGTGGGTGATGATGTTGGGGTTCTCTTCCACGACGGTGCGGATCAGCGACGGGCGCAGGTCCAAGCATGAGTCGCACTCGTTGTTCACCACGCGCTGCGCTGCAATCGTCACGTCTCCCATCGGGATCATGCTGACGCGCTGCACCTCAGGCTTGGGCTGGAAGCCGATCTTGAAGCCCCACCAGTCGTCGCGCAAATCCCAGATCTTTTGCTGCGGCGTTTGGAAGGTGTTGAACATCCCGCTGTGGACGATGTTGTCACCGCCAGGGAAGTCGGTGACATCCGGCACCTTCTCGAAAACATGCTTCGGCACGATCGGGATGCCCGTGT
>JANWVF010000141.1 GCA_025056965.1 Thermoflexales bacterium
GCCGGCGGCGGAAGCGTCCGGGTAAACGACCGCCAGCAGCTCGACGGACGAGAGGCCGTTATGCCGGGCGGTGAAGGTCTGCGTGAGGGCCGTCGCGCCGCGGGGCACGGGCGCGGCCTGGTTAAGGCGGGGTTGGGAGGATTCAAGGAAGGCAATCGTTGTAGACGAAATCGCTGTTATGATTGCTGACGCAATTAAGATCAGGGAGACCAATAGCCCCAGACCCCTTTCGTGCTGGCCCCGACTTCTGGCCTTGGCAGCTAATACAAGATCTTCCAAGTACCAAGTCAAGGCTCACTTTCAAACCACTGAGGGTCTACGTCATCTGCCGGATTGTTTGTCAAATTTGTCCGGCCGTGGCCATCAAGGTTGACAACAAAAAGTTCGTTGTCTTGTCCATTGCTGGCCGAATAATACACGCGTGTACCATCCGGCGACCAAATGAAATTCAATTCGGCCTGAGTAGGCGTCTGTGTTAGATTAACCAGCTCGGTCCCATCCGGCCGCATGACGTAAAGGTCAACGCCGCCATCACGCATGGACTTGAATAGAATTCTCAGGCCATCTGGAGACCATTTCGGCAATTGATCATCGGCCGGATGAAGCGTAATGTTCACGGGGTTCTTACCGTCTGCGTCCATCACATACAATTCCCAATTCCCATCACGCTGAGACTCAAACACTATCCGCCGGCCATCTGGCGACCAGGCCGGCGACCCTTGTGGCGCCTCGACCTGACCGAGTTGGACAAACTCCTTGCCATCGGGCCGGATAGTCCATAAACCGGGCACAATACTGCGTGTTGAAACGAACAGGATGCGGCGTCCGTCGGGCGACCATCGCGGCTGGCCATCGCGCGATGGATAGAGCGTTAGGTTGCGGAATGGCTGCCCATCCAGCCCTACTATGCAAATATCTAGTTCCTGGCCCTGGCAAACAAAGGCGAACTGTTGGGTAACCGGTGAGTAATCAACATCTCCGGCGCCTTTGGCGCCAATGGTTAACCTCTGCTGAATTCTGCCATCGCGATCAGCCAAGAAAAGATCTTCCTGGTTTTGAGCATCGGCCAAAATCACTACAAACGCTTTTAGGTCGGATAGCCAACTCAACCCAACCAGCTGATACCCGGCCGGCAGACTCGTGAAACGCAGCGACCGGACATCACTGCCATCCGACCTCATCGAATACCATCCCCCGCCCTGCCTTGTAGAGTAGAAAAGCAAGCGCAGTTCACCGGATGGCGGCAGCGGCGCAGCCGTCGGTGTAGAGCGGCAATTGGTCAAGAGCAACCAGCTTGCCAAGAAAGCGTTAGCAACTATTAGCTTTGCGCGCATTACAAACTGTGGCGTCAAGTAAAACAACCGAGCCAGGATTGTTGTGGCACACTGCAATCCTGGCTCGGCGATGATAAACAGCCGAAGCTGGAGCCGTTTACGGCGTGATTATCAAGGTGTTGTATGTGTACTGAGCGTCTGCAGAGGTATTGTTCGA
The DNA here is from genome assembly GCA_025056965.1 of Thermoflexales bacterium. Taxonomy (GTDB): domain Bacteria; phylum Chloroflexota; class Anaerolineae; order J036; family Brachytrichaceae; genus JAAFGM01. The sequence goes on from JANWVF010000141.1 coordinate 1,492, forward strand.
CTCCGAGTTCACAAAAGCCACGATCTTGGGACCGCTAACCACTTCCACCGTAGCAGAGCCGAGAAAGCGCCGATGACCACCGGACAACCAAACAGGGTCGTCAAGTAAGTCGCTTTGAACAGCTGTAGCACTAGGGCCTTCGTAGCGGTTTAGGAATCCATTGGTCGTTGTGTGGTTGTAGCACTTGGTTTGATTCGTGACGCTGCTGTAAACGCCATCCGACGTGTAACAGATTTTCAACTGAGCATCAGTGCCATCCACAGTCTGAATGGTCAACGACGTGTAGTAGCCATAAAAGGCAGATTGAATGAGAGGCGCGCTGATCTTAGTGGCGGCCTCTGATGTAAGCATGGCGTTGTAGGCGCCTGCTTTGCCACCGGCTGCGGGGATGGACTCCTGGTTGACCATCGCTACTATTGGTTGGCCATTGGTGGAGTCAATCCGAATGCTGCCAAGAAAGCGCTCGCTTGGCAAGTCATAAACCGTATCCAGATCGGATTGGACATCAGTAGCATTAGGGCCGTCGTAGATAGTAATTGACTTCCCTGCCGGCACAACACGCGTCGCATTTATCGTCTGATTGGCAGGCGAGGAGAGAAGACCGTCTGACTTGTAGGTTAGACTGACATTTGCATCTTGGGTGCCCAAGTTGGCAATAGTGATGGACGCGTAGAAGCCATAGAAGTTGCGCATATATGCCGGCGCCAGAAGGGTTGTGCCACCTTGGGTGAAGCCATTGTACGTGAACAGCTTACCCTGATAATTTTGGTTCACAACTACCACAATCGGTTGGTTAGAAGTGACAGTAGCGCCACCCAGGAAGCGGCCCGTGTATAAACCACAGTTGGGAACTGATGGAGCGCCCAGCGAGGTCTTCGACACTTGGCTGACCGTCGTGGAGGCGAACTGGGCAAGATTGGACACCGTGTCCGATTGACCAGAAGCGCCAGTTGTGCAGGCGCCAATGGAGGTTGGTGAGTAAGTGATATTGACATTGGCCGGGCCGGAGCCGACGTTCTGGATGAAGACGTCGGTGTAGTAGCCAAACCAATTATACATAACTACGGGAAGCGTGACAGAAGTCGCTCCGGATGTAGCAGCAGTGTAAGAGCTGAACGGCGGTGTCGCAGCTGTAGAGCCGGCCTGGCCCAGTTGCTGATTGACAATGGCTGCTACAGGCTGGCTGGAAGAGACCACCGCTGAGAATTTGCCTGAACCGAGATTAGGGTCGTCTACTGCCTGCAGCACTGTAACCGAGGCGCCCGGGGCAACATTAGGAAAGTTCTTGGAAGCGCCGGGCACGATTAGACCATTCGCCATGCTATAGTAGTTGACTGTAATTGTCGCTGGCGAGCTGCCAAGATTCACCAGTTGGTAGCTGGTAAAAAATGGCTGGGGATAGCTCACCTGTGCTGCCACTACTGAGACGCAGACAAGAGCTGTAATCAGGGCTGTAAAAAGTGCAATTTTCTTCATGTTTGCCATCCTTTCTCTTTATAACAATGTGAACATGCGTAGACCGTAGTGATGAGCCAAGCATCACATATGTCCTCTCAGAAGGTGACTATGATGATAAGTCAAGACTCTACTGGAACCAATAGTCTTAGTGGATTATTCTTAGCTACCACTTCGACACAATCATATATTATGTTGAGTTGGTTGTTGTGGTTATTCTTGCTGTTGCTACAAGTGCGAGCAAAGCAAAGATAATCTCGTCAACGGTATGAATAACACGATAGGCGATCACAATTACCGATGCGGCGGGCAGCGGAACCCAGGATGACAGAAGGATCGTTGAGGCAACTTCCTTCAAGCCAAATCCGGCTGGGAGAAGGAGACTGCCTAGCGAGATAAGCATTGAAACTGTAGAGATGATGATAGACTGTAGTGGATCAGGTCCGGTTGCTGTAGATAGGGCTTGAGGGGCAAAGTAGAATGAAGCTCCGGTAGTAACCCAAGGGATAACGTAAAGCATTGTCCACAAGATGATATCCTGGCCAACAGGAAATCGATCAAGCGTAGGCCGATTTAAACGCCGAAGCACTTGGTTGGTCAACTCAAAAAATACAGATGGCCGCACCAAAAGCAATCCCATAATGAAAGCGGTCGGCGCAGCAAATACCGCAAATATTTGCCAAGGCACGTGTTGGGTGAATGGCCATAGGGTCACGAGGGTGATCACACCACCGGCGCCCACAAGAAGCGCCTCTAGAGCAATGCAATTGAGCACGATCGAAGCAGGCACACCTGCCTGCCGATACATAACTAACCGGCCACTGATGAAAGGTACACTGGTTGGCACCCGCTTGGCCAGGACAGAGACATAATAATAACGAAAGTTGACTCGCCAGTCCCCGAAACCACTTAGTCGCTTGAGCATTAAGTGCCAAACTACAAAGGTCACGCCTAATCCTGCGGAATGCAATATCATTGTCAACGATAAATAGCCGAGGTGCAGACGCCACGGGAAAGTGACCAGTTCGTTCCAGTTTCTGACAACCAACCACATCAGCAAACTTATCACAATCAACACCAGTGAGACTGTCGCCCACCTAACTGTCAACCACCTTCGTACCAAGCTCATTTGGCTTGCCCCTTTCGTAAAACGAACACCATCTTAGTCGTCAGGTATTCACGTAGTGGTGGCCAGGCAGCCAGTCGGCGAAGCAACCCAAGCAGACTGTGCGCCAATGGTCCGCGTCGCGCCAGATAAAATCGGCCTGGTGGCAGCATATCGGCTCTGAGCACCTCCAACTCCAACTCTGAGATCAAGTCCAAAACCTGTTTCACTGTGGCCCGGTTCAGTTCTGGAAGTTGAATAGCTCGCTCCCAATCTACTTGAGCCGATGGGATGTAACTCTGATTGCGACGTAGCTGCGCTTCCACTTGCCTGGCCACCTCAATCAGCGTGGCATCTGAGAAGAAGACATGCGGCCAAGGGAAATTCACCCATCCATCTAAATGGGCACCCCAGGGGCTATAGAAGGGTGGAAAATGCAATAGCATTAGGCCGCCGGGGCGTAGAACACGTTTACATTCACGCAGAGTCCCTAGAAGATCATCTACATGTTCAAGCACGTTAACTGAGATGATGACGTCAAAGTAGTTGTCTGGCAGTGCCAAGTGCGCTGCATCACAGAGAAAGGCTTCTAAAGTGGTGAGACAGCGATCGCGAGCCAGATCACGTGTAGCCTGAACGCTCTTGAAGCGTAGATCAATAGCCGTAACACTACGGCAACCCGACTCCGCATAGAAGACAGATTTGCCTCCGAGTCCGCAGCCCACATCTAATAGGCGTTTGCCACAGAGGTCCCAGGCCGATCCAAACTCTGGATAAATTTGCCGAATCTCGCGATACTCCCAAGCCTGGTAGGCTTCTACGCTCAACTTGCTTTCCGCCAACTCTCTATGCATCGCCTGAGTCGGGACCAGTCGGTTCAACAAACTGACGACCCAAACACCAAGACGTGACATGGATTTTTTTCTTGAAACCCTTCGGTGCCTACACTTTAGTCTTCGGTTGACAGATGAAAATGAACGTATAAGCGAGATTAAGAGGGATTAAGTCTCCCATCAGTCGGAAGAAGATATTATAGAGATACCAAAACATCGTACGCCCGGGCTTGTGAATGCGCGCCATACCCGTATCATGCTTGTGGACGCTCAGAATGTGTAAACCATTAGCACTTAGCAGACGCTCCCATTCCCGCCGCGTAGCAAATCGTTCAAAATCCTGCTCGTCCGACAAGATCTCACCAAACTTATAGACATTGTAAATTGCCCGGATATGGTGAGAGTTTGGAACGAGGACTGCTGCGCGCCCGGTAGGGCGTAGAACGCGCGCCATCTCGCGCACTGCTTTGCTTGGATCAACGAAGTGCTCGAGGCCTCCCAAGTTGACAGCGTAATCAAAGTAGCCATCAGGCCAGGGTAGGCATTCCGCGTCACCAAGCACGAAGCAATCAACCTGTGGGAATTCCTGACGTGCCCGACGCAGGGCCACGGCTGAGATGTCGATGCCCGAGGCCGCTAGCCCGCGTTTGACCGCCTGGCCAGCCAAGTACCCTAGGCCACAGGCAATGTCTAACAAACGCGCGCCCGGCCGAACATCCAGAAGTTTTAGAATGCGCTCGGTCTGCTCTAGGTTACGGTGATGACCGAGCCAGCCCTGGTAGAGACGGTCGTAGGATTCGCGCAATTCGCTTAGCAAAGTCGGTTCACGCTGCAAAGTCCGCATGACGCTCAGGTATCGGTCAGCGCGGCCCAGATCAACACCCAAAGCTTGAGCCAGTTGAGGCTCAGGCTCAGCGGTACTAGAGCCGGATCGCGCCAAAGAAAGAGATCGAGTAGAGGGTCTCCCACCAAGCGCCGTAGAGTACCCAAGAGCAGGGTCTGCGGCCTCGCGCGATTGATGCGTTTGGCACGGTAAGCAGCTCGATACCAATTTGCCATCGTGCGCCGCAAGCTAGCTATATTATCCTGACGCTGATGGAAGACACGTGCCTCAGGCCAATACAGCAAACGCTTACCGGCATAAGTAAGACGCAGGCCAAGGTCAATATCCTCAGCATTAGCGCGATATGCGGGATTAAAGCCGCCTACCCAGCGCAACACTTCTACGCGATATGACATACACAAGCCATAGAGAAACGGCACCAGCCGTGGCCGATTACCATACCCCTGACTAGCGTGCGCACGTCGCCACCGGTCTGCGATCGTGAGGACATTTACTTCTATACCCTGGCCTCCCACACCACTCACATCGGCTCCACCGACAGCATAACCTCGCACCACTTGCTCTAGCAAGTCCGGCGCAGCCGAGGCATCAGCATCTATATACAACAATACTTCCCCGGTTGCCGCCGCCAACGCTGTGTTTCGCGCTGTTGCTAACCCCTGGTTACTAGCGTGCTCAAGCACGGTCACCGGATAGCGGTAAGCTACTTCCCGACTATGGTCAGTGGAGCCATCATCCACAACCAAGATCTGGTGTGCTGCCCACGTCTGGGTTAGGACTGACTCCAGAGTACGCCCGAGAAAGTCCGCACCGTTGTAGCAGGGGATAGCGACTGTAATCTTCATAATAGGCCCTTAGCCCGTTTGCTGGGCTTAGAGAGCATCTTAAAACTCACCTATGAGCCAATCTTCGGGTCGTCAGGCGAATTCATCGTCATATATAGATAAACGCTTCATCGGTTTAGTCGCAGCTCAAATGGCACCGACAGGTGAGCTGGTCAAAGGTGCATTCGACAATCTAGCGTTTGGGCAACACCTGGAAGCCGATTCGGTCACCCGATTTCTTGAAGATCTTCGGCGTCCGGCGAATGTAGCTTTGATCCGGTTGACCAACTTGCCACCGTAGTTGCCATCGGCCTAAATCTTCCTCAAGTGGCAGCCCAACTTCGACAGTCGGAAGCGCTCAAACAACAAGCGCAGCACCCTCTTGCTTTGGCGCCATTGTAGTCTTGCACACTGCTGGCCGTGATGACGACCGGCAGACCGGTCCCGGCGTGTCCAAATGCCGCTTGCGACCAACAATTTTCTTGTCGGCATCATAGCCCTGCTCGTCACCATCTTCGGCTGTCTTCGCGCTCTGAATTATAACTGGACTCTGGCAATGAGTTGTTTGGGATAGGACTTACGCAGTTGCCATAAGTGTTATAGACTAGTGGGTATGAAGCCTGTTAAGTGCAACGCACTTGACTACATCCGCTTCTTGATTGCGGCCTAACGGGCGTACGGCATCACCGAAGCCGCCTGCTGTGATCCGTGCCCGGAAGAAGCGCGTCCGGCGCATGATGCCTACACACTGATGACATGCGTCTGCTGTACTGCCATCCTTCCGGCAGCCAGGAGCTCTGAACAGAAGTAGAAGGTTGTGTGGATCGCCGGCGTGGGCTGTTGTTGGCCGATGACTCGACATTGATAAGCTGTACAGTGGGTAAGCATAGACACATCGAACTGACAGAAGAACAACGCACTGAACTTGAGAAGTTGATCCGCACCGGTAACGCTCCGGCCCGTACCCATACCAGAGCGCGCATCCTGCTTCTGAGCGACCGCAGTCAGGGCCAGAAGCGCACGGATCGGGACGTTGCCGAAGCGGTCTTGTGCAGCCAGAGCACCGTGGGCAATGTGCGGCGGCGCTTCCTGGCCGGCGGCTTACAGGCGGCCTTGTATGACAAGGGGTGGCCGGGGCCGAAGCCGAAGTTCACCGGCGAGATCGAAGCCAAGCTGACGATGCTGGCCTGCAGCGAGCCGCCGGAAGGGGCCGCCCGCTGGACGCTGCGCTTGCTGGCCGACCAAATGGTCGAGCTGGGCTACGTGGACACCATCAGTCACGTGACGGTCGGCGAGTTGCTCAAAAAAACGAACTCCAGCCTTGGCGGGTGAAGTCCTGGTGCTTGGGCAAGCCGTCGGGGACGTATGTCGCCAAGATGGAAGACGTGCTGGACGTTTATCAGCGGCCTTATGACCCCAAACGCCCCGTTGTCTGTCTGGATGAAGCCAGCAAGGAGCTGCGGGCCACGCCGCGCGGCCGCTTGCCACTTGAACCGGGCCAGCCCCTCCGCCAGGACTACGAATACGAACGGCATGGCGTGGCCAATCTCTTCCTGGCGATTGAACCGCTGCGGGGCCGCCGCACGGTGCGGGTGACCGAGCGCCGTACCCAGCGCGACTTCGCCGAACAACTGCGCCTGCTCTCCGAGGTGGACTATCCGGACGCTGACGTCATCGTGCTGGTGGTGGATAACCTGAACACGCATGGCCCCGGAGCGCTCTATGAAGCCTTTGCGCCGGAAGAAGCCCATCGCCTGGCGGCGCGCTTCGAATGGCACTACACGCCGGAGCACGGCAGTTGGCTCAATATCGCCGAGTGCGAACTGTCGGTGCTGGCCGCGCAGTGCCTGGCTCGGTGCATTCCAGACAAGGACACTTTGATCCGTGAAGTCACCGCCTGGGAAACGCGGCGCAACACCGCATGCGCCAAGGTGGTGTGGCAGTTTACCACCGCCGATGCCCGGATCAAGCTCAGGCGTCTGTATCCAGTTATGAAAGAGCAAAATTCAACCTAACAAGGCACTACCGATTGCGGCTGACTGAGGGCTATGTCCAAGAAGCTCGACAAGACTTCGAGTTACAGCGGTGGCGCGCATGTGTAGACAGCAGCCAGCTTGCAGTCGAGAATGGCGCTAAGGCCGCGTGGGGATTGGTTGGTCCTGTCGGTCGCACCCACGATCCCGCACCCTGGCTCAACCAAGCTCTGCAGGAAGGGCGTTTCCCTGTCGAGATACGAGACATCGTTGCGCAGATCGTAGAGAATGCACGCCGGCTAGGGCCAGAAGCGCACATTCATAGCGACTACGGCATTCAGTCTGAGGGAAAGACGCCATGGGAATTGTTCGACCGTGAAGACGCCGAGGAAGCGCTGCAGTTAGCCGAGGACACGCTACGACTGGTCAGACAATTGATCGTTGGATAACGCACCTGCCCAGGCTGCTGCGCAGCGGTTATCATTCCTTGCATGTCGCCGCAACCAATGGAACGATCTTTCGGCGTCATCCCCGTCTATCGCAAGGACGGTCAAACCTACTTCCTCATCATCCGCCACAACAGTGGGCACTGGGCCTTCCCCAAGGGCCACCCTGAGCCGGGCGAGAGTGAAATGGAAGCCGCGCGGCGCGAGTTGCGCGAAGAGACCGGCATCCGCGACGTCACGCTCTACCCTGAGCCGGTCTTCGAAGAAAGCTACACCAAGGCCGCGTGGCACGACCCGCGCCAAACGGTCGCCAAGACCGTGCGCTACTTCCTCGGCATCGTGCATGATCCCCACGTGCATTTGCAGGCTGCGGAAGTGCAGGACTACAAGTGGGCGACCTACGACGAAGCGCGCGCCATCATCACCTACGACGCCAGCCGGCGCTTGCTTGAAGAAGCGGCGCAGGCGCTCAAGCTGCGATAGTAGCCGGCTTGAACGGAGTTAGTCGAACAGCCTTACCTCTACCTCTGTCCCCGCCGTGAGCTTATCCACGCCGATCGGCGCGCAGGCGATCCCATCGGCGCGCACCAGGCCGAAGATTAGGTTGGACTTGGTCGAGATCGGCTCTGCCGATGGGAGAGATTGGAGATTAGAGATTGGAGATGTCGAGCCTTGCTCATTTCCCAATCTCCAATCTCCAATCTCCAATCTCACCGGAAACCAGTGCTCCAGATCCTTCGGCGACTTCACCTCGTGCGCTAGCACGGCACGGACGAATTTCGATTGTGGCGGGTTGAGCGCGCCCTGGATGCGCCAGAGCGCCGGCATGGCGAACAGCATCCCCGTCACTAACGCGCTGATCGGGTTGCCCGGCAGCCCAAAGACCGGCTTGCCGTTGCACACGGCGAACAACGTCGGCTTGCCGGGGCGGAACAGGATGCCATGAGTGAGGATGCCCGGCTCGCCCATCGCGTTCACCACGTCGGGCACGAAATCGCGCTCGCCTACGCTGCTGCCGGCCATGAAGATCACCATATCCGCTTCGCGCATGGCGCGCTGCGCCGCTTCCTCGAATGCGGCGCGCGCGTCGGGCAGGATGCCGAAGTCGAGCGGCTCGCCGCCGTTGCGCGCCACGAGCGCTGCTAACATCGGCGCGTTGATGTTGCGCACCTGGCCGGGGCGCGTCTCGGCTTCCGCCGGCACCAGCTCGTCGCCGCTGGCGATCAACGCGACGCGCGGCTTGCGAACCACCTCAACCTGCGTGATGCCCAGCGCCAGCAGCCCGCCGATCTCCTGTTCGCGCAAGCGCATGCCGGCGCGGACGACCACCTCGCCGGCCTTCACGTCCTCGCCTTGTTGGATGGCGTTGTCGCCCGGCGCGAGCTTCTTGTTGGTCTGGATCTTCCACTGCCGAACGAGGACGGCGGGCAGCGAACCGTCCCCCGGCTCGGCTTGCCGCCGGTCGTCCAGCGTTAGCGGCACCGTATCCTCCAGCATCACGACGGCATCGGCGCCTTCCGGCAAGTTGCCGCCGGTGTGCACGAGCGCCGCTTCGCCGTGTCGGATGGCAAACGGCGCGACCTCGCCCATACGCACCTCGCCGATCACGCGCAGCACGCCGGGCGTGGCGTCGGCGCGCACGGCGTAGCCATCCACCGCGCTGCGGCGAAACTCCGGCATCGGCGTAGGCGAGATCACATCACGCGCCAGCACGCGATCGCGCGCCTGCGTCGTCGGGATCACCTCCGTTGCCGCGATGCCGCGCGCCGGCCCATAGCCCGCAGCGTCGAGCGCAGCGTTCAGCTTCGCGACGGCATCCGCCGGCGTGAGCAGATCGAATTTGCGCATAGCGCGATTGTACCGGGACAACTCCCACCCCCCCACTTCCCACTCCCCCGTGCTTGACATCTGATGGATAATGCTCTTGGCCGTCGCAGAAGAGAGGTCAACATGACGTTCACGACTCCCATTCACACGAACGAACAAAGCGTAGATCGCGTCTTGAACGCCGGCTTGCCGGTGTTGCTGGTGTTCTGGCGCGACGACTGCGCGCCTTGCCGGCAGCTCGATCCGGCGCTCGACCGGCTGGCAGCGACGTATGCGGGCAAGGCGCTGATCGCCAAGGTCAACGTCAAGGACAACCCGGCGCTGGTGCACCGCTACGCAATCGCGCAACTGCCGGGATTGGTGTTCGTCAAGGATGGCAGGCCGGCCGGGCAGGGCAGCGGCGCAGCGCCCGAGACGAGCCTGCGCGCGTGGCTCGATTACCTCATCGCCGGAGGCGCGCGTCCGGCCAGCCCGGTTGGCCCGAGCATCTCGCTTGAAGGCGCGCCCTCACCGGCCACCGCGTCCGCGGCGCGGCAATCGGGGCCGGCGCAAACGCCGCCGGCAGAAGTGGTTGACCATCCGATCACGCTGAGCGACGCTACGTTCGACCAAATCGTGGGGCGCAGCGACAAGCCGGTGCTGGTGGACTTTTGGGCGCCGTGGTGCGGCCCGTGCCGCATGATCGCGCCGACGGTCGAGCAACTTGCCCGTGAGTTCGCCGGCCGCGCCGTGGTCGCCAAGCTCAACGTAGATGACAACCCGCGCACGGCCGAGCGATTCGACGTGCGCGGCATCCCGACGCTGATGATCTTCAAAGGCGGGCGGATGGTCGAACGGCTGGTCGGCGCGCAGCCGGCTGCCGTCCTGCGCCAGGCGCTGGTGCGGCATGCGAGCGCATAGCCTCGCGCGCCAATTGCCAGATCGCCGCCGCGATCGCGTCACCGGCGCATGGCGCGCGACAGGCTCACGATGTCGCCCAGCACGCCGCTCGCCGTCACCTCTTGTCCTGCGCCGCGCCCGCTCACGGCCAGCGGGTTGTCGCCAAAGTAGCGCGTGTGGAAGACGACGATGCTGTCGCTGCTGCGGATGCTCCCCAGTTTGCTATCCGGCGCCGCACCCACCAGCCCGACGCGCAGTCTGCCGTCGGCGATCTCTGCGGCATAGCGGAGCTTGCGACCACCGGCAGTCAGTTCGGCGGCGCGCTGCTTCATCGGCGCATCGAGCGCATCCGCCTCGCGCAGGAATTCGTCCACGCTCAGCGCGTCCATCTCCGGCGGATACAGCGACTCGACGGCAACATCCTTCATCTCCAACCGGTAGCCCAGCATGCGGGCCAGGATGAGCGCCTTGCGCGCTGCGTCCAGCCCGCCCAGATCTTGGCGCGGATCGGGTTCGGTGTAGCCTCTGGCCTTCGCATCGCGAACGGCTTGGCCGAACGGCACACCGGCCTCCAACTGCGACGAGAGGAAGCCCAACGTGCCGCTGAGCGAGCCTTCGATGCGGATGACCTCGTCGCCGCTGTCCAGCAGCGTGTTGAGCGTGCTGATGACGGGCAGCGCTGCACCGCAGGTCGTCTCCCAGCGGGCGCGCTCGTCGGCGATGGCGTCCCACCAGCGCAGGTCGCCGGCCAGCGGCAGTTTGTTCGCCAACACCACGCCCATGCCACGCGCCTTCGCCTCGATTAGCCAGAGCGCCGTGGCGTCGGTCGCCGTGGTATCAACGACGATAGTGTGGGGCGGAAGGGAGTCAGGGATCAGGGGTCGGGGATCGGGGGTCAGGCGCTCACCGCGACTCTTGCGGTCGAGCAGGTCGCGGACGGCGGCATCGGACAGGCCGGACGGCTCGACGATGGACGAGGTGCGATCCGCGACGCCGACGATGGCGAGATGCAGCCGGTTGCGCCGGGCGTGCCGGTCGCGCGTGGCGAGGATTTGTCGGGCCAACGCGCGCCCTACCCCGCCCAAGCCCAACAAGAACACGGGTTGAACATATAGGTCATTCATCTTACGAGTGCGCGAGTATAATGGCGCGTGTCAACATCACGAAGCGAGCAATGTCCATCCCCGATCGTCGCCTCCACGCATGAACACGCATCTGCATCGCGAGGCGATGCGCCCGCGACGATTTCCGCTCGCACGACTAGACCTCTCCTCTGCAACTGAATGCTTACGACACGCTGCATATTGGCAGGCTTCGCACGCTGCGCTCACGATTTCACTCAACAATGTCAGCTAAACCTTTGAAGTGGATCCCCATCGGCGGGCTCGGCGAGGTGGGGAAGAACATGATGATGTTCGAGTACGGCGAGGACATCTTACTCATAGACGCCGGCATCATGTTCCCCGAGTCCGACATGCTCGGCGTGGATGCTGTGATTCCGGACTACGGCTTCCTGAAAGACAAACGGGATCGGGTGCGCGCCCTCATCGTCACGCATGGCCACGAAGATCATACCGGCGCGATCACCCACGTCGTCCGCGACTTTCCCGGCATACCGATCTACACCACGCCGCTCACGCGTGGTTTGATCGAGATCAAGCTGAAGGATGCCAAGCTGCTCAGCCAGACGAAGATCCACACCGTTGCCACGGACGGCGAGATCACGGTTGGGCCGTTCAAGGTGGAGTTCTTTCGGATGTGCCACAGCATCCCCGACAACGTGGGATTGGGCATCACCACGCCGGCGGGACTGGTGGTGCACAGCGGCGACTTCAAGTTCGACCACACACCGGTGGACGGCAAGCCGTCGAACTTCGCCAAACTGGCCGAGTTCGCCGGGCGGGGTGTATTGGCGCTGTTCGCCGACAGCACCAACGCCGAGATCGCCGGCACCACGCCCAGCGAGCGAGCCATCGAGCCGACGTTCGAGCACATCTTTCGCGATGCGGAAGGCCGGGTGATCGTGGCCACCTTCGCCTCGCTGGTCTCGCGCGTGCAACAGGTGGTGAACGTGTGCGACATCTACGGTCGCAAGCTCGCCCTGGCCGGGACGAGCATGATCGAGAACGTCAAGATGGCCCAGAAGATGGGCTACCTGGAGATTCCCGACGGCATGTTGGTCCGGCTGGAGGAAGCCAACAAGATGAAGCCCGACACCGTCGCCATCATGGCGACCGGCACGCAGGGTGAGCCGAGCGCGGTGCTCGGCCGCATGGCGGTGGGCAAACATCCGGTCCTCAACGTCATGCCGGGCGATACCATCGTCATGTCGGCGCATCCCATCCCCGGCAACGAGGAATACATCCATCGCATCATCAATCGCCTGTTCCAGAAGGGCGCGGAGGTGCTCTACGATCCGGTCGCCAAAGTCCACGTCTCCGGCCACGCCAGCCAGGAAGAGCAGAAGCTGCTGATGAGCCTGATCCGCCCCAAATATTTCATCCCCATCCACGGCGAGCTGCGCATGCTGAAGGCGCATGCGCGTTTAGCATACGAGTTGGGCATCCCGCGCGAGCGGACGTTCGTCGTCGAGAACGGCACGCCGATCGAGTTTGTGGATGGCGAGGCGCGGCAACTCGATCGCGTCCCCGGCGGCTATGTGTTCGTGGACGGCAGCGGGGTGGGCGACATCGGCAAGGCCGTTATCCGCGACCGGGAAGTGCTGGCGCGCGACGGCTTCGTCATCGCCGTCATCCGGCGTGATGAAGACGGCCGGCTGGCCGAGAAGCCGGAGATCATCACGCGCGGATTCGTCTACATGAAAGACTCCGAGCCGCTGTTGCAGGCCATGTCGCAGGCCGTCGCCGATGCACTGCGCGACATCACGAGCGCGACGAGCGAAAGCGCGATCCGCGAGCGCACCACCGACGCGCTCAGCAAGCTCATCTACAACGAGACCAAGCGCCGGCCGATGATCGTCGCTATCGTCGCGTGAACGCGCGCTGCAACGATCCTCATTGGTCTGTGCTCACACCCTGGGGGAAGAGCACCACGCCGATGCCGCTGCGGATGATCAGATAACGCGGCTGCGACGGGTTCGGCTCGATCTTGCGGCGCACGCGATAGATCAGCTCGTGCAGGCTATCTTTGTCGCGCCGGCTGCCCCATACAGCCTGGATCACCGTGTCGTATTCGCACACGTCGTTGGCATGTTGCATCAGATATTTGAGCAGCCGGTACTCGGTGCGCGAGAGGAAGACGGGCAGCCGCTCACCATCGCGCCACACCGCTGCGCTGGGGCTGATCCACAAGCCGAGCTGCGTGGCAGGCGACTCGGCCGGCTGGGCCGGCGGCGCGGCGCGCGGCGCGGCGTGGGCAGCGTCCTCGGCCTGCGTGGTGTCGCTGAGGTAGCGGAACACGACGTCGAATGAATCGCCGATCCGGATGCGGTCGCCGCTTGATAGCTTGACCTTCGCCTTCCGGATCAGCCGCCCGTTCACGAGCGTGCCGTTGCGGCTGTGATCCTCTAGGAACCACGAGCCGTCCTCAAACACCAGACGAGCATGTTCGCGCGAGGCGTGTATGTCGTCCGGGGGAAGCTGGATGTCATGTGGGTCGAGCACACCACGCCCGATGCGCACCACGGGCATGCGCAAGCCGTAGCGCTCTCCAGACCGCGTGTTCGACTGCAACAGAGCCGTTTGTAGAGGCGGGATGTGGTTTGACGACGCGCTCATGGGCCGTATTCTACGTACTTTCTAAGTTTGTGCGGAGCGTGTCTCTCGCTATGCTATAACCACCCCATGCAGCAAGCCGACATCCTCCTCACCGGCGGCATCGTCATCACCATGGACGACGCCTTTCACCAGTATCCGAACGGCGCCGTCGCCATCCGCGGCGACGCGATCGTCGCCGTCGGCGACGCCGGCGAAGTCGCAGCCAGCGTCGCTGCGGCTGAGGTGATTGACTGCACGGGCTGCTGCATCATGCCCGGCCTGATCAATTGCCACACCCATCTGCCGATGACGCTGCTGCGCGGCCTGGCCGACGACTTGCGGCTAGACGTTTGGCTTTACGGCTACATGTTGCCGGTCGAGCGCAGGTTCGTCTCGCCGGAGTTCGTGGCGCTGGGCACGCGCCTGGCATGCGCCGAGCTGATCCGCAGCGGCGTGACCTGCGTGAACGACATGTATTACTTCGAGGAAACCATCGCGCAGACCATCGCCGAGGCCGGCTTGCGGGCGCTGTGTTCGCAGACCATCATGCAGTTCCCTACGCCCGACGCTTCCAGCGCCGACGAAAGCCTGGAGTTCACCGAGGCGTTCATCCGCAAGTGGAAGGATCACCCGTTGATCACGCCGGTGATCGCCCCGCACGCGCCTTACACCTGCAGCGGCCCGCTCATGCGCGCCTGCGCCGAGATCGCCATCAAATATGACGTGCCGCTGCACATCCACATCAGCGAGACCTTCCAAGAGGTGGAGGACAGCCGGCGCGAGCACGGCATGCCGGTGGTGAACTGGGTCAAGAAGAACGGCGTGCTGGAGGCCAAGGTGATCGCTGCGCACTGTGTGGCCATAGACGCCGGCGAGATGCGCACGCTGCGCAACGCCGGCGCAACGGTGTCACACAATCCCTCGGCCAACCTTAAGCTGGCCAGCGGCATCGCCAACGTGGCCCAAATGTTGAAGACCGGCCTGAACGTCGGCATCGGCACCGACGGCCCGGCCAGCAACAACGACCTCGATCACTTCGAGGAGATGCGGCTGGCGGCGCTGTTGGCCAAGGGCAGCACGCGCGATCCGGTCGCCGTGCCGGCGCGCACGGCGATGTTGATGGCCACGCGCATGGGCGCGCACGCGCTGCACATCGGCGGCGTCACCGGCTCGCTCGAAGCCGGCAAGCGCGCCGACGTGATCGTGCTGGAGCTGCACCGGCTGCACAGCACGCCGCAATACTCCAGCATCGCCGCCGGCAGCGACGCCATCTACACGCAGATCGTGTACTCCAGCAAAGCCAGCGACGTGCGCGACGTGTTCGTGAATGGCAAGCCGCTGATGCGCGACCGGGCGCTGCTCACGCTGGACGAAGCGGCGATCGAGGCGGAGGCCAACCGGGTGGCGCAGCAGATCCACACCTTCCTCATCGCCCGCGAAGGCGACGTGTTGCGCAAGCTCGCGGCTATCGGCGGCGTGCAGCAAGAGGAATCGTTCGAGGTGCAAGTGAAGGCGCGCATCGGCGACCCTCAGCCGATCATCGAGATCATCAACGGCGGCGAGATCAACGTGGTGCGCCACGTGCACTACCGGCAGTACGACACCTATTTCTTCTTCGAGGACGAGCCGTCGCGCTTGCGCTACCGCGAGGACGAGCGCGTGGACGAGAAGGGCAACGTGGTCGGCAGCCGCTATCGCCTGACGCTGGTGAGCGGCCAAAGCGAGCGCGAATACCCGCATTCCATCCTGCTCAGCCGGGTGCGCTTCATGTCGCCGGCCGACCGCAGCCTGCGCTTCTACCGCGAGTACTTCAAGCCGGCCCGCGAGGTGCAAGTGGAGAAAGATCGCCTGCGCTGGGAGGTGTTCTACGACGATGAAGAACTGTTCATCAACATAGACCGCATGGTGAACCCGGCGCACGACGGCTACTTCCTGGAAATCAAGAGCCGCACCTGGAGCAAGCGCGACGCCGAGCGCAAGGCCGCCGTGATCGGCAAGCTGCTGGCGCGCTTCGGCGTGAGCGACGATGCGTTGCTGCGGCAGGAGTATGTGCAGATCGCCCAGGCGTGAAGGCGCGCTCGCCGGCTAAAGCCGGAGCGCCATGCTGATCGTCCGGTCAGCGTCGTCGCTGGGCGGGCGAAAGCGCTCGACCTCGCGGAAGCCCAGCGAATGATAGAGCGCCTGCGCCTCGCGCATCGCCTCCAGCGTGTCCAGGCGCAGCACGGCGTAGCCGGCCTGGCGCGCCGCTTCGATCAGCGCGACGACCAGCCCGCACCCCACGCCCTGACGGCGCGCTGCCGGCCGCACATAGAGCCGCTTGACCTCGCCGGTCAGCGCGTCCACTGGCTGTAGCGCGACCATGCCGGCGATCAGCGTCTCCGTCATGCCGAGCAACAGCCGGCCGCGTGGCGGCGCGTATTCCCCAGGGAGCTGCACCAGCTCCGCGTCGAAGCTATCGAATCAAGTGCAGGCGCCGGTCGCGCCGGCCAGCGCGATCACCGCGTCGCGGTACTCGCGCATCAGCAGGCGCACCTGGTCGAAGTGAACTTCGCTCCGCGCGTGGATAATGCGTAGCATCGCTCAGATTGTAGTTCGGTAGTGAGGAGGTTCTACGATGGCAAAGCTCAACGATGCGCAGATTCAGGAACGGCTGGCTCAGGCCGAGGGCTGGCGCCTGAACGAGGCCGGCGAGATCACCAAGACCTACACGTTCAGCGGCTTCCCTCAGTCGCTCATGTTCGCCACGGCAGTGGGCGTGTTGGCCGAGGCGGCGCAGCACCACCCCGACATCACCATCAAGTGGAACAAGGTGACGCTGGCGCTGACCACGCACGACGCCGGCGGCTTGACCGACAAGGACTTCGACCTCGCACGGCAGATTGATGCGCTGCCGCATTAATACGACTTCCCGATCAGCGCGCGCTCGCGCACCTTCTTTCCGCTGACCACGCACGTCCACTCGCCCTCCGGCTGGTCGAGCGGGAAGTTCAGGCTCTTGGCCGTCAGCTCTTCGCGGATGCGCTCGTCGTTCTTTGGGTTGTCCTCGAGCGGCGCGAGCGCCCAGCCGTCCTGCACGGCTTCCTTCACCTCGTCCCAGGTGAAGCATTCGCGGATGTTGCTGTTCTGGAAGGCCTCGGCTTGCCGGAGCAGCGAGGCGTGAATCTCCGGCAGCAGGGCGTGGATGCGCTCGGCCAGGCCGTCTTGCGGCACGAAAGTTTTGCCGGCCTTGCCCGGCAAGTCGCGCCGGGCCAGCGCCACGCTGCGGTTGGCCACGTCCTTCGGGCCGATCTCCACGCGCACCGGCACGCCGCGCATCTCCCAGTCGTTGAACTTAAAGCCCGGCGTCTCCTCACGGTCGTCCAGCTTCACCCGCAGTCCCGATGCCTTGAGCGACCTGCAGACCTGATCCGCGACGTGCATGACCTGCGCCTTCTCCTCGTCGTTCTTGAAGATCGGCACGATCACGACTTGGATCGGCGCGATCTTCGGCGGCAGGCGCAAGCCTTGGTCGTCGCCGTGCACCATGATCACCGCGCCGAGCAGGCGCCAGCTTAGGCCCCAGGAGGTCGTCCAGCAGTACTTCTCGGTGTTGTCGCGGTCGAGGTATTTGATCTCGAACGCCTTGGCGAAGTTTTGGCCGAGGTCGTGGCTGGTGCAGCTCTGCAGCGAGCGCTTGTCGCCCATCATGCTCTCGATAGAGAAGGTGTTGATCGCGCCGGCGAAGCGCTCGTTGATGCTCTTGCGCCCGCGGAAGCCGGGCAGCGCGCAATCCTCGCGCATGTGGTCGTAGTAGACGTTGAGCATGCGCAGCACTTCCTCCAGCGCCTCCTCGTGGGTGGCGTGGGCGGTGTGCCCCTCCTGCCAGTAGAACTCCATCGTGCGCAGGAAGGGCTTGGTGCGCTTCTCCCAGCGCACCACGCTGTTCCAACAATTGATCAGCACCGGCAGGTCACGGTAGCTCTTGATCCATTGCGAATAGGAGTAGCCGATGATCGTCTCGCTGGTGGGCCGGACGACGAGCGGCTCCTCCAACTCCTCGCCGCCGCCGTGGGTGACCACGGCCAGCTCCGGCGCGAACCCTTCGACGTGATGGGCCTCCTTCTGCAAGAAGCTCATCGGGATGAACAGCGGGAAGGCAGCGTTGACGTGGCCGGTGTCCTTGAAGCGCTTGTCCAGGTAGTCGCGCATGTGCTCGTAGATCGTCCAGCCGTAGGGCTTGGCGACGATGCAGCCACGCACCGGCGCGTAGTCAGCGAGATCCGCTTCGCGGATGACGTCGAGATACCACTCCGAAAAGTCCTGTGAGCGCGGGGTGATCTTTGCCATGATCGAGTTGCGAATGTCGAATGCGAGTATATCGAAACGGTGCAAATCCGGGCTGGCCGTTGCAGCCAACCAGAGCCGAGCCGGTGATCGAGCTCGAGGGTTAGCCCGCCGAATTACCCGGCGGGCGAGGGAGGCAGCCGGCGCGATGCGCTGAGCATGTGAGTGTGGCGAGGATTATACCGAGGGGTCAACGTGTGCTGACAAACGGGTGCATTTTCTGACAGGGCATTGCGCGGATTTGCGCAGCGGATGAATCCGCGCGCAACGCATGGCAAAGCCGGCGCACGGCCGGCTTCGCCACAAATTGCCCGCGACTTCAGTCGCCGGGCATTTTGCCCCAGCGGGAAATACACCCCTGACAACACGGGCGCATTCGCCAACGGCCTAGCGCGTCGTCGGATCGAGCGCATCGCGCAGCCCGTCGCCAAGCAGGTTGAAGCCGAGCACGGCGAGGGCGATGGCTGCGCCTGCGAACACCGACGGCCAGGGATTGGTCTGGATGAAGCCGTAGGTCGAAGATAAGATGTTGCCCCACGATGGCGCCGGCGGCTGGATGCCGAGGCCGAGGTAGCTCAGCGCCGCCTCGATCAGAATAGCAGCGGCGATGGTGAGCGAGGTCTGCACGATCAGCGGCGCGGCGATGTTGGGCAGAATGTGCCGCCACATGATCGTGATCGGCGGCACGCCCAGCCCGCGCGCCGCTTCGACATACAACAACTCGCGCGTCGCCAGCGTCGAGCCGCGCGCCAGCCGGGCGAAGGTCGGCAGGTTGACGATGGCGATGGCCAAGATGACGTTGCTCAAAGCCGTGCCCATCACGGCCAGGATGGCGATCGCCAGCAGCACTGCCGGGAAGGCCAGCAGCACGTCCATCAGGCTCATCAAGAGCGTGTCCGTCCAGCCGCCGCGATAGCCGGCGATCAGGCCGATGATTACACCGATGACCAGCGAGCCGGCGACGGATAGCACGCTCACCTGCAGCGACGGCATCGCGCCGTGCAGGATGCGGCTGAGCACATCGCGCCCGAAATCGTCCGTGCCCAGGACGTGCGCGGCGCTGGGCGGCTTCAGCCGCAGACTCATCTTCTGCGCCGTAGGGCTGTAAGGCGAGAGCACCGGGCCGAGCACGGCCGTCAGCACGAATAACGTCACCAACGCTACGCCGATGATGAACTGCGGGCTGCGAATGGCACGATGGAGCGCGCGGCGGAGGGGCGAGTTCATCGAACGGTCAGCCTGATCCGCGGGTCAATGACGCTATACAACACGTCCACCAACAGGTTGATCAGGATGAAGATCACGGTGAACGTCAATACCGTGCCCTGCACGATGGGGTAGTCGCGGGTGGAGATGCCGTCGAAGACCAGCCGGCCCAGCCCGGGCAGGGCGAAGATCTGCTCGATGATGACCGCCCCGCCCAGCAACCGCCCGACTTGGATGCCGATGACGGTGACGACCGGGATGAGCGCGTTGCGGAGCGCGTGCTTCATCACCGTCTTCGTTTGGGTCAACCCCTTGGCCCGCGCGGTGCGGATGTAATCCTGCCCGAACACCTCCAGCAGCGATGAACGCATGAAGCGCATGATCGTCGCGCCCAGCGGCAGCGCCAGGCCCAGCGCCGGCAAGATCAGATGGCGCAAGTTACCGGCGACGTTCTCGTGCAGGGGCACATAGCCAATAGAGGGCAGCAGACGCAAGTGGAGCGAGAAGAGCAGCATCAGCAGGATCGCCAGCCAGAAGCCGGGCACGCTGATGCCCAGCAGCGAGACGATGCCGACGACGGCATCGGTGGCTTTGCCGCGATGCGTCGCCGCCAAGATGGCCGGCGGGATGCCCAGGATCAGACCCAGCAGCAGCGACAAGATCGTCAGCTCGATCGTCACCGGCAGGCGCTGGAGGATGGACTGGCCGACCGGCATGCGCGTGCGGATGGATTGCCCCAGGTCGCCGCGCAGGACGTTGGTCAGCCATTCGACGTATTGCACCGGCCAGGGACGATCCAACCCATACAGCCGGCGGATGCCTTCCACGTCGGCGCCGATGGCGTCGGGGCCGAGCATGACCAGGATGGGATCGCCCGGAATCCAGCGCACCAACCCGAACGTGAACAGGCTCACGCCGAACACGACCGGGATGGCGACGAGCAAGCGATGGACGATATAGCGCGTCACCGCAGCGGTGAACGAAGCATCGGGAAGCAGAGCGGCTTCCCGATGCTTCGCCTTGCTCTCAGCGCGTCACTTGTCGAGCCAGACTTGGCGGAACGACACGTGTGAGCCATTCAAGTAGTGCACGTAGCCCTTCACGTAGCTCTGCATCGCCTCGTACTCGTTGGCGGCGTAGAGGAAGACCATCGGCGAATCCTCGAGCAGAATGCGCTGCGCCTCGCGATAGATCTCGGCGCGCTTGGCTTGGTCGGTCTCCTGCGCACCCCGGGCCACCAGCTCGTCGAACTTCGGGTTGCTGTAGCTCATGAAGTTGTTCTGGCGGCCGGTGACGTAGGTGCCGTCGAGCGGTGTGTGCGGGTCGGCGAAGCCGCTATAGCCGCTGACGACGGCCTCGAAGTTCTTACCCAGGTAGTCCTTTAGGAAGACGCTCCATTCCAGCGACTCGATCTCGAAGTTGATGCCGATTTCCTTCAGTTGCTCCTGGACGGCGATGCCGGCGTTGCCGAGGAAGCTGTAGGTGGGCGTATTCTTCAGCTTGGCGGTGAAGCCATTGGGATAGCCGGCCTCGGCCAGCAACTGCTTGGCCTTCTCCAGGTCGCGGGTGAAGACCGGCTCCTGCAAGCCCGGCCAGAACGACGGCAGGAACGGGCCGGCATACAGCGGCGTGCCGGCGCCATTCACGGCGGCCTGCAACACCGCCTCGCGATCCACCGCCCAGGCGATGGCCTGGCGCACCTTCGGGTTGTCGAACGGCTTCACCGTGGTATTGAAGGCCAGGAAGCGCACGTTATTGTTGCCCTCGCCGGTGATGACGATGTTGCTGTCGCTGCGCAACAGCTCCAGATCCTTCGGCGGGGCGTATTCGATGAAGTCCACCGTGCCGGTGCGCACGGCGGTGCTGCGCGCCGTGTCGTCGGGGATCGGCTGGTAGATCACCTCGTCAAGCAGGGGCTGGCCGGGGATGAAGTAGTCCGGGTTCTTCTCCAGCACCGTGCGCGTATTCGGAACCCATTCCTTGAGCTTGAATGGGCCGGTGCCGTCGGCCACGTTGTCCATCTTGCCGCCGTTGGCCTCCACGAAGTCCTTGTTGACGATGGCGATGGTGCGGTCGGCCAACACGGCGAGCAGCGGCGCGAACGGCTTCTCCGTCTTGATGATGACCGTGTAGTCGTCCGGCGTCTCGATGGCGATGATGGGCGCCAGTTGCGAGCTGCGCGGCGACTTAACCGCCGGATCCTTGATGCGCTCGAGCGAGTACTTGACGTCGGCTGAGGTCAAGGGCTTGCCGCTGTGGAACTTCACGCCCTTTCGCAGCTTGAACTCCCACGTGGTCGCGTCAATGGCGCGATAGCTCTCGGCCAGGTCGCCCTCGATCTCCAGGTTTGGTTTGAAGCGCAACAACTGGCTATAGATGTTCTCCAAGATGCGATACGACGCAGTGGCATTGGTCAGGTGCGGGTCGAAGCCGACGGCGTCCTGGTTGGTGCCGACGCGCAGCGTGCCGCCGGGCTTAGGCTGGCCGGGCGCAGGCGCAGTGGGTTCAGCCGGCTTGGCTTCCTCGGCAGGTGGTTGCGTCGCCGGTGGCGCGGCCTGGGGCGGCGGGGCGCACGCAGCCAGCGTAAGCGCCAGCACCAGGCCGAACGCTGCCGTCAATCATCGAAGATGGTTCGAACGGGACGGGTGACTCATGGGTTTGCCTCCTCAGACTGATTTGCCTCTTCGGGATTGCCGACGCACCGCTTCGCTGGGTCAGGGAGTCATCGGTGGGCAGACGGCGCGCTTGTGGTGCGCACAATTTTGTCGTAACCTCATCACGTGTCAAATGCGCATGACAAAACAGAAACCAGGTTTCTTCGAGCAACCCAGCTTCTGGTCCTCATACCGGGATGGTCAGGCTGGTCAGGTCGCGCGGGTAGTAAGTGATGACCTCGTAGCCATCCTCGGTGATGACGACGGTGTCGGAGTGGCGAAAGCCGCCTAGGTGCGCGGCGTAAAGTCCCGGCTCCACGGTGAACACCATGCCGGGCTTGATCTCCGTGTCGTCGCCCACGTCCAGGAAGGGCGCTTCGTGGTAGCGCAGGCCGATGGCGTGGCCGGTGTGATGCTTCCAGTACGGCATCAGGTCGTGCTGCTCGAAGTAGGCGCGCACGGCGCGATCCACATCCGAACATTTGATGCCCGGACGCAGCGATCGGATGGCCAAATCCTGCAGCGCCACCATGTGATCGAACATGCGCTTCTGCTCGTCCGTTAGGCTGCCGATCGCCATCGTGCGTTCGAGTTCGCTGTTGTAGCCCCACATCGGCGCGCCGGCGCCGGTGACCAGCACGTCGCCCGGCTGGAAGGTGATGTTGTTGGCCAGGGCGTGAGGAATGGCGGCGTGGCGGCCGATCTGCCCGCGATAGCCGGCGGATGCGCCATCGCCGTACATGCTGCGCGAGGCGTAGAGCGGCCCAAGCGTCTCCAGCATGGCGAGCGTGGCCTCTTGGCTGGCGCGTAGGCTCACCTCGGTCTCAGTCGCGCCGGCGCGCGTGTAGCGTTGCAGCAGGCGATGCGCCAGATTACCCCACTTTGCGCTCTCTTTGATCAGTGCGATCTCGGCCGGGCTTTTGATCATCATCATGTCCTCGACGAACGCCGTCACGCGCACGACCTCGGCGCCGGTCGTCTCACTCAGCGCCGGCCCGCGATAGCCGAAGATCCATGGATAGCCATCGCTATCTGCGCCGATCCGCCGCGCGATGCCCATGTCGGCCAGCAGCTTGGCCAGGACGTGCGCCGGATGCGGCGTGTAGGGATATTCGACATAGTGCTCCACGCGTTCGAAGCCGGTCTGGGCGCGCGCGTGCTCCAGCTCCAGCCGCGGCACGAACATCGCCTGCTCCCCCTGCGCATTCATCACGAAGGCAATCGGCCGCTCGGTGGGGATGAACGCGAAGCCGGAGAAGTAATGCACGTAGGCGCTGTCGAAGAGCACGACGCCGCTCAGCCCGTGCGCTCGGATGTGCTCCAGCAGGCGCTCGGCGCGGCTGCGAAACTCGGCGCGGGTGATTTGGAGCGTGGTTTGCATAGGAAGACCTCTCGATCAGGATGCGCTCGATTCTAAGCGAGCGTCCAAAAGGATTGACGCGCTGTTGTAGGGCGCGCTCTCCGCAGCGCGCCAGCAAGGAACTTAGCTGGCTATACTTCGGGTGCATGTCCGTCCCGCCGCCTCCGAATTGGCAGTCCCTCGCCGACGACACTGTGCGCTACCTGCGCGACCTCATCCGCCTGGACACGTCGAACCCGCCGGGCAACGAGATGCTCGCTGCCGAATACATCGCGCGCGTCTTGCGCGCTGCAGGCGTCGAACCGGTGGTCATCGAGACCGCGCCGAAGCGCGGCAACGTCATCGCGCGCGTCAAAGGTGATGGCCGCGCCGCGCCGCTGCTGCTCTACTCACATACCGACGTGGTGCCGGTGGAGCGCGAACGCTGGACGATGGATCCCTTCGGCGGCGAGGTGAAGGACGGCTTCGTCTATGGCCGCGGCGCGCTGGATATGAAGGGCATCACGGCCATGCAGTTGGCGGTGTTTCTCGCCATCGCCCGGTCGGTCGAGCGCGAAGGGTTACCTCTGCGGCGCGACCTGATCCTCGCCGCCACCGCCGACGAGGAGAACGACACCAATCAGGGCATCGGCATTCTGGTCGAGAAGCATCCCGACCTGCTGCGGGCCGAGTATGCGCTGAGCGAATTCGGCGGCTACAGCCTGCACATCGGCAATCGCTGCTTTTATCCGATTCAAACGGCGGAGAAGGGCAACGTGTGGATGCGCATGGTCGCGCGCGGCCGGCCCGGCCATGCCAGCATCCCGCAGGCCGATAACGCCGTCGTGCATCTTGCGCGCGCCGTGGACAAGCTGGCGCGCATGCGGCTGCCGGCGCGCATCACGCCGACCTCGCGCGCGTTCATCGCCGGCCTGGCCGAGGGCATCGGTGGCGGGCAAGGCATCGCCCTGCGCGCCTGGCTGGACATGGATGCGCTGCGCGAGGTGCCCCTGCATCGCCTGGTAGGCGATCCCGGCTTGGCCGCGGAGCTATATGCTGTCACGCACGACACGGTCGTCCCCACCGTCCTGCGCGCCGGCTACAAAACCAACGTCGTGCCCTCTTCCGCCGAAGCGACCCTGGATTGCCGCACGCTGCCCGGCTCCACACCGGATGCGTTGATCGAAGCGCTGCGCCAGTCGCTGGGTAACGACCTGCCGGTCGAATTCGAGGTGGACAGCAGCGGCGAGGCGATCGAGTTCCCCTTCGACACGCCGCTGTTCAAACTGATCGAGCGCACGCTGAAACAGCATGATCCCCAGGGCATCCCGCTGCCCTACATGATGACCGGCGCGACCGACGCCAAGCACGTCGCGAAGCTCGGCGCGATCTGCTACGGCTTCTCGCCGATGCAATTCGCGCCGGGCGAAAGCTTCTTCGAGATGGTGCACGGCCACGACGAACGAGTGGCCGTCTCCGCGTTGGCCTGGGGTGTGCGCGTGCTCTACGAAGTGGTGCGCGATTTCTGCGTCACCGTGTAGAGACGCGCAATGGGCGCGTCGCTATAGATCACCAGCGGCGCGGGTCAGCCAGCAAGCCGCGCAGCCGGCTCAGCGGCATCTGGCACTCCTGCGGCCCGGCAGCGTAGGGCGCGACCTGATACACGTCGAACGTGATCACCAAGTTCCGGCGCCCGATGTTCCAGTTGGCGTAGTTCTCCGGCCTGGGCTCGGCGCCTTCGGGGAAGACGAGCGTCCCCTTTCGCTGCAGCGCTTCGGTGCAGTAGGCCGCGATCGTGCCCAGGTAGTCTACGCCGGGGCGGAACAAGTCGGCCAGGTCGAGATTCCTTCCCGTGCGTGGGTCGAAGTTGATCACGCGGGTGAACGGGGTCGAATGCGCTGCGCCCGACATATACACGCTGTAGGTCAGCCGGACGCTAATGAAGTCGCGCGTGACGCGGAAGGCTTCCCACTTTGATGAAAGCGTGCTGGTCGGCATGGCTGCTTGTGTGACGACGCCCATCGCTGCGACTTCGGCTTTGAAGTCGGCGATAACTTCGCGCGCCTCCGCTTCGCTGAGCGCGTTGAAGGGCAACCAGACGTCCGCCGGACGGTTGACGACCGGATACCGCACGTCTATCTCGTAAGCGGCAGCCGCGTCTTTCTCCTGGATGCGTTGCGTGATCAGCCGGGGCGTCGGAATGGTTCGCGCCGGGCGCGGCGTGGGCGTCGGCGCGACCGTAGGCTCCGGCGTCGGCGTGGGCGTCGGTTCAGGCGCAGCCGTAGGCGGAGGGGGCGGAGGGGGCGTGGGCAGCGGCGAGTCGCCTTGCATGTGCGCCGTGGTCGCGGGCAGCGCTCCAACGACGAGCGCAGCAACGATCGCGCACAGGCCGAGCATCTTGAGCGAAGCGAGTGTCGAGCGTGGATCGGTATTCATGGCGTCGGATTCTTCACAGTTGGGTTCGCTGAACATGGGGATTCTACGGCGGGTGATACACACTTGCTCTACGATCAGCCGTCGAATCCGGCAGCCGGCAGGCCTACTCGAGCAAGGGCAGCCCCAGCAGAAACGCCGGCCCGATGTGCTCGATCTTGCGCGCGGCCAGCACCGTCGCGTGCGAAGCAGCGGTGACCGGATCTTCGCCGCGCGCCAAGCCGGCCAGCGTCGCGCCGCAGAAGGTGTCGCCGGCGCCGGTCGGGTCGAGTTCGTCCGCCGGATCGGCAGGGAGCGGCGTGGCTCGGTCTCCGGCGATCACGATCGCGCCGCGCCGGTCGAAGGTGATGAACAACAAGGCGCCCTCGCGGGTGCGCGCGGAGACGCCGCCGGCCACCCGCAGCGAGCCCCACAGGCCGATCGCCTCGTTCTCGTTCATGAAGAACAGGTCAGCCTGTTCGAAGATGGCGCGCACGGTGGCCGGC
>JANWVF010000004.1 GCA_025056965.1 Thermoflexales bacterium
GCAGGCGTTGAACATCTTCACGAACTCGGGCATGCCGCCGGGCATGGTCCAGAAGGCCGGCTCGTCGAACTGGACGTGACGCGCGCCAGCGGCCACGGCGTCCTTGAGCTCCTTGTTGATGTAGGGCACCAGCGCCCAGGCGACTTCGCCTTTGTCCTTGTAAATCTTGCCTGGATCTATGCGAAAGGCCTGGGTGAGCGGACTTTGCAGCGCCGTGATGAAGGGCTTGTTCGTGCGCGTCTTGATATAGTGCACCTCATCCACCAGCCCATAGCCGTTCGGCACGCTGAGCGGCTCGACGGCGCGGAAGGCGTCCAACTGGTCAGGGCCTGGGTAGCCGAGGCGGCGCTGGAACGGGATTTTCTCTAGGCCGGCGATGCGCTCGTGAAAGTTCCAGGTGAAATCGGCGCGAAAGAATTCGCCGTCGGAGATGATGTCCACGCCGGCCTCGGTCGCGTCTAGAATCGCAATGTTCACCGCGTCCATCAGCGTCTCGCGAATGTCTTCGGGACCGACTTTGCCTTCGGCCATCGCGTCTCGGAAGACCCAAATCCAGCTCGGCACGCCGGCGCTGCCGACCAGTTGCGTAGGGAGCAGAGGAAGATCGGTATACGTAAGCATCGCGTTCACACCTTGGCTAATCCATCTCCAATCCCCCATCCACGTTCAGCGCTTGGCCGGTGATGTAGTCGGCGTCCGGCGAGCACAGGAAGGCGACGGCGGCGGCGATGTCTTCCGGCTGCGCGACGCGCTTGAGCGGCACGGTCTCGATGGAGCGGCGAATCCATTCGCCGGGCTCTAGTCCGCGCATGATCTGATTGGCCTGGTCTATTTCCTGCCACATCGCCGTGAGGACGATGCCGGGGCAAACGGCGTTGACGTTGATGTTGTAGCGCGCCAACGCCAGGGCCGCTGAGCGCGTGATGCTGATCACGGCGGCCTTAGTCGCCGCATAGTGCGTGGAGTTAGGCCGGCCGCTGCGCCCGGCCACTGAGGAGAAATTAACGATTTTGCCGAAGCTGTGCGGTGCGCGGTCGCTGTTGCGAATCTCCTCGGGGATCTGCGCGATCATCTGGCGCGCCACGGCTTGGAGACAGAAGAAAAGCCCGCGCTGGTTGACGCTGACGATGCGATCCCAGTCCTCCTCCGTCAGGTCGAGCATGGGCTTGGTCTGCACGCGGCCGGCATTGTTGACCAAGATATCTATGCGACCGAAGGCGCGCACGACGGCATCTACCATCGGCTGAATTTGTGACACATCCGACAGGTCAATCCGATACGGCATGGCAGAGACGCCCAGGGCCTGCACCTCTTGGGCCGTCTGATGCGCGGTCTCCGGGTCATATTCGGCAATGACGATGTGTGCGCCCTCGCGCGCCAATCGCAAGGCGACGCCTTTGCCGATGCCGCGCCCCGCGCCGGTGACGATGGCGACCTTATCCTTTAGCCGCTGTTCCATACGAGTTGGCGTTCAAATCTCCGTCGGGCGAACGGAGCGATGCTCGGCTGCCGAGCGATACGCCGCCTCGACGATGCGCAGGGTGTTCAAGTTGTCCGTGGCATCGGTCGCCGGTGTGCCGTCGGTCTGGATGGCTTCCATCAGCGACGACATCGGTCCGATGAATGCGTCGGGAATCCACATGCCTTCGAGGGTGACCACATGCCAATCTTCGGGCTTGTCGGCGTGGAGGTGGACTTCAAAGGTATCGGGGCGGCCGTGCGGATAGTTGTACATCAGGCCGATGGTGCCCTTGATGATGCCCTCGGTGCCGAGGAAGCGAAAGATCGCGTAGCCATCCGGGCTTTCGTCGTGATGGTTGACGGCGACCATGGCCTGTAAGCCATCCGCATAGTCCAGGATTGTGATGGTCTTGGTTTCGGCCTTGGCTCCCTGTTTCGGATATTTCGCATGCCGGCTGGTCACCCAGGCAGGTTCGCCGAACAAGAAGCGCATCGCATCGAGGTAGTGGATGCTGTGATACAGCACCTCGAGGCGAGGCGATTCGGCCAGCCACGGCCACATGTGCCAGGGCGTGTTGGTGCTTACCTGGATCTGCGCGTCGGTGGGTTGGCCGATTACGCCTTTGGCAATTAGGTCGCGGGCGGCGGCGATGCCGGCGTCCCAGCGCATTTGCTGGTTGACGGCCACTTTGCGCTTGGCGCGGCGGCCGGCTTCGGCGATTGCCACGGCGTCGCCGAAGTTGTCCGAGAGCGGCTTTTGACAAAGCAGGTGTTTGCCGGCTGCCAGCGCCTGCTCTGCGATGGCGCGCTGGTGCCAAGGCTGCACCGCAATGTCCACGATCTCGACGGCCGGATCGGCCAACAGCTCATCTAAGCGCGCGTATACCTTGGGGATGCCGTGCGCCTCGGCCGTCTTCCGCGCGGCTTCGGGGTTCACGTCGTAGCACGCGACGACGTTCAAGGCGTTTTTCTTGTAGGCGACCAGGTGGGCGTAGTTGACGATGCCACCGCAGCCGACGATGCCAATGCCGTAGTCGGTCTTGGGTGGAAGCTTAGGTTTGTATTCGGGGCTAATCGTTCGCGTCATGGCGTCTCCATCCATGTTGCTATCTACTCGGCAGCACGTTTCTTCTCGGCCAGCCTGGCGCGGAGCACCGGCACCAGGCCCCTCACCGTCTGTCGGACGTTGTTCCTGACGGCGCGCGCGGCAGCCTCGGCCTCGCCGGCGAGACATAGCTTGTAGATGCGCTTGTGCTCGCGCAAGGCGCGCGGCGCGCGATCCGGCAAATAGGTATAAAGATGCCGATAGCGGCTGGAACGATCCCATAGGCCGCGAATCAGCTCAACCAGCAGGCGGTTGTCGCCGGCTTCGTAGATGGTGAAGTGGAAGTCGCGATTGAGGTCAAGCAGTTGGGCATAATCGCCGGACGCCGTCGCCTGCTCCATCTGCTCGAGGCGTTGGCGCAACCGCGCCTTGTCGTTTGCTGAGAGCAGCGGCACGGCCAGGCGCGTCGCCGCCTCCTCCAGTAATTCGCGCACGAAATAGATCTCTTTGACCTCGTCCAGCGACAGTTCGGCGACATAGGCGCCCTTGTGCGGATATAGGCGCACGAATCCCTGCGCCTCGAGCTGGCGCAGGCTCTCGCGCACCGGAATCAGGCTTGCCCCGAACTCTTCGACCAGCATCTGCTGATCGAGCTTGGCGCCCGGCGAATATGCGCCGCTTAGGATGCGCTCGCGAATGCTCTGTGTGACGTAGTCCGTCACGGTGATCGGACCGCTGATCCTCGCGCTCATCGTAATAGCTTAATAATCTATAAAGACTGAGCTGAATCATAGTGAGGCCTGCGCAAAAGTCAAATCGAGGGGTATGCACCGGCGCGTGCGCTCGAGCGGCGCGCCGCCGGAGTCGTTCATGTGACCTGCTGCATGACTTCCGGCACTTCAAGCCGGTGGGACATCTCGCTACGCTCCCGGCAAGATCGGCGCGCATGACCGGACGCAGGCAGCGCTGCGCGGCAGAGCCTTGGGGTTGATCTAACGGCGTTCAGCAACAGCCTGACCCGGCGCGCGCCATGGCCGCCGGCGTATGCCCGCGCGCGACCAACATTTGCTGCTCCTCGGTCAGCGCGATCCACGGCATCGTCGGCCCATCGGGGGTGCGTTCCATCGGCCGGCCGTTCACGATGGTGAGGGTGTTGCAGAGCAACTGCCGTCCCTTGCGCGCGTTCATGAACACGTCGTAGAAGGTGTAATCGCCCTCGCACAGCCTAAACAGCGCCACGTCGGCGTAGGCGCCCGGTTTGAGGGTGCCGACTTCATCTTGTAGGCCAAGCACCTGCGCCGGTCGAATCGTCGTCGCGCGCACAACCGCTTCGAGCGACATGCCCAGCGCTAAGAACTTGCTCATGCACGTCGGCATGTCGAACAGCGGGCCATGCACGCTCATCTGGTGAATGTCGGTCGAGATCACGTCGGGGGGATAGCCCTGGCTCATCAGCGCCTCGGCGGTCTCGAACGAGAACGAGCCGGCGCCGTGACCGATGTCCATGATCACGCCACGCTCCCAAGCGCGACGTGCTTCGTCCAGCAGCCGACCGTCTTGGCCGATGATGCGCATCGTGTGGCCGGTGAAGCAGTGGGTGAGGATGTCGCCGGGCTTCAGGTGCGCCAACACGTCGCGGACGTCCGGTCCGGCGATGCCGATATGCACCATCAGCGGCATGCCGACGCGGTCGGCCGCGTCGCGCGCACGGCGCAGCGGCTCTAGGCCGTTCGCCCCGACGGTGTTGGCGTCAATGCGCGCCTTGACGCCGAGCACGAAGTCGCGGTGCGCGTCAATCAGCTTGCAGCATAGATCTACGTCGCAGTAGTTCAGATTGGCCAGCTCGTAGGTCATCGCCGTTAGGCCGATCGCGGAGATGTTGAGCAGGGCGTAGATGCGGGCGCGCGCCGGGCGCACTATATAGTCCCGCAGGCCGATTAGGTTGAACGCGCCGGCCGAGCCGACATCGAGCCATGTCGTCACGCCGCTGCGCGCCGCTACCGGATCGGCCTGAATGCCCCAAAAGGTGACCCCGTAATACACGTGCGTGTGCAGGTCAACCAGGCCCGGGGTGACGATCTGGCCGGCGGCATCAATCACGCGGGCGGCGCTGTCGGCAGGGATGTCGTGATCCACCGCTGCCACACGGTTGCGCTTGATCGCGACGTCGCGCGGCGCATGGATGTTCTGCGAGGGATCAATGAGCAAGCCGTTCTTGATCAGCAGGTCGAATCGCATGAGCAGAGTGAAGCACAGCGCACAGCAGAAGTCAACAACGGCAGGCGCACGATCGCACGAGAGTAAGATCACCCGCAGCGGTGGCCAGGCCCCTTAGGCACAAGCTGATTGCGCGCTGTGCGTCCGGCTCGAGCGCGCTTACAATAGGGCAGCGGACTCTGCTTAGCAAAAACCGAATACGCCCGAAGTCACACCTTCCGTAACCGCACATCCGCTATGCTTTCGATCACTCGGACGCTCATTGCCGCCGCGATGATCTGCGCGCTCGCCATGCTTTCGCCTGGGCGAACGGCCCGCGCTCAGGAAGCCGGTCGGCCGATCCTGGCCGACTACATGATGTGGTATCAGCCGGACGTGTTTGACGGCACCAAGACCTTCGACGTGCCTGCGGCCGGCCCATATCACTCGGACGACTTGGAGACGATCCGGCACCACCTTCAACTGGCCCAACGCGCCTGCCTGAACGGCTTCGCCGCGCACTGGTTCGGCGCTAAGGAGCCGCGCACTACCGAAAACTTCAACAAACTGCTGGCTGCCTCGGAGGGCAGCCACCTTCAACACGCGGTCGTGCTGCTGGAAAACAGCCTGGGACGGACGCGAGAGCAAGACTTGATCGAGTCGGTGCGCTGGGTGCTGGAGCGGTGGGCGCCTCACCCCAACTATTTGAAGCTCGACGGTCGGCCGGTGATCTTTTTTGAGGGCATGACGCGGCCCTGGGGTAGCATTACCGCAGCCAAGGCCGGCTGGGCGCGCATTCGCCAGGCGACCGACCCGCAGCGCCATGCCATCTGGTTCGCCGAGGGGTTAACCACGGCGTTCAACCCGCTGTTCGACGGCCTATACGTGTATCGCATAGACCACAAGAACAGCCCGCGTAGTTGGTTGAAGCAGCCTGCCTTTGCCGCGCGGCTGCGCGCAGTTGAGCAGCAGTCGAACATCAACCTATACTTCGCCGACACCGTGGCACCCGGCTTCGACGACACTCGTTCGTTTCGCGTGCGTGCTACCGACTTGCGCATGCCCGCGCCGACCTTCGCGCGCGATCGGCGCAATGGCGATTACTATCGCGAGACGTTCAGCGTCACGTCGCAGACTGGCGGCGATCTGTTGCTCGTCAAGAGCTTCAACGAGTGGATCGAGGGCACGGCCATCGAACCCGGACGCACTTACGGCGACTTGTATTTGAACCTAACGTGCGAGCTGGGCGCAGCTTACCGGTCGGCCGGTGCGGCGTCCGCCCGCGCGACGGAGGAGCGCCAAGGTCAACAGCCATGAACACGTTGGATTTGTCCCGAAAGATCATCCTGATCACCGGCGGCGCCGGTGCCATCGGCCGGGTAGTCGTACAGATCCTGCTGGCGCACGGCGCAACCGTCGCTGTCAACGACGTGATTCCGGCGGAGGACGCCGAAGCCGTCCTGCCCAAGTCCGAGCGCCTGCGCTACTTTCGCGCCGACACGGCCCGGGCGGAGGAAACTGCTGCGATGTTCGATGCCGTCGAGAGCATGCTGGGCATGCCGAATGTCGTGTGTTGCCACGCCGGCATGGTCGGGGCGCACCCGGTGACCGAGTATCCGCTGGCCGAATACGACAAGCTGATGGAGGTGAATGTGCGCGCGGCGTTCGTGACGGCACAGGAGGCTGCGCGGCGCTGGATTGCGCGCGGCATCGCCGGCCACCTGATTTTCACGACCTCTTGGGTGCAAGATGTGCCGTGGCCGGAGATCACCCCATACACCACGAGCAAGAGCGCGATGAAGGCGATGATGCGCGGCTTTGCGCGCGAGCTGGCCAACAAAGGCATTCGCGCCAACGCCATTGCGCCGGGCATCGTCGCCGTGGGCATGGCTAAGCGGCAGTGGGACACCGATCCTAGCTATCGGGCGCGGGCGTCGAAGGCCATTCCGCTGGGATACATGCAGCCGCCGGAGAGCGTGGCCGATGCGTTCGCCTTCCTATGCTCCGACATGGCCGCCTACATGACCGGCGCGACGCTGCTTGTGGACGGCGGATGCAGCCTATACCCGATGGACTAATGGACTAAACACAATGAAGAGACTCTCTCGACGCATGACGAGCGGCGGGCCGCGGTGGATGCTGGACGGGCAGCCGCTGGTGGCCGGCTTCACGCTCGGCGCGCTGCTTCGGCAGCCGGCCGCCGCACTGGCCGACTGGGCGGCGCAGCATTACGACACCGACCGGGGCATCCAAGCGCAGGGCATCTTGCCGCCTATCGAGCCACTGCACGAAGTCTGGGCCAGCGGCGTTACCTACCTGCGCAGCCGCGATGCGCGCAAGGCAGAGTCGTCGGTCGCCGACGTGTACGAGAAGGTGTATGAAGCTCAGCGGCCGGAACTCTTCATGAAGGCCGTCGGCTGGCGCGTAGTGACCAGCGGCCAGGCGGTGCGCGTCCGCAACGATAGCCGATGGAACGTGCCGGAGCCTGAGCTCACCTTGGTCATCAACGCGCGCGGCGAGATCGTGGGCTACACGGCCGGCAACGATATGTCCTCGCGTGACATCGAGGGCGAGAATCCGCTCTACCTGCCGCAGGCCAAGATCTACACCGGCGCATGCGCGCTTGGCCCGGAGATCATACTGACCGACGCGGAGGCCATGCGCGCGCTGCCTGTGACGTTGGAGATTTGGCGCGACGGCGCAGCCGTGTTCAGCGGCGAGACGAACATCGCGCGCATGAAGCGCAGCCTAGAGGAACTGGTTGGCTACCTTTACCGGGAACTTGACTTTCCGGATGGCGCCTTCCTGATGACCGGCACGGGCATCGTGCCGCCGGAGAGCTTTTCGCTTCGGCCGGGCGACTGCGTCAAGATTCAGGTCGGCGAGGTGACGCTGGAGAACTCAGTGGCCTGATCGGCGACTCACTCACCAGGCGTTCAGTTCGAGCAGGGCGTCCTCGTAGAACCAGCGGATTGCGCGGTCGAAATCTGTGCGATCCACCTGAGAGATGATCAGCTCGCGGATCGCCGGTTCGAGCGCGCTGAGCTCATGCACCAGCGCCTGCTTTCGCGCGCCGCTCGGCACCTGCGCGCACGCCTGGAGCATCGCATGCCAGTCTTGATGGAAGGCTGCCGCCCAGACCAACAGCAGTCGTAGGTGGTTAAAGGTGAGCTGCCGCCGTTCGCCTGTGATGGGGTTAATCTGGACGAAGATCGGCTCACCGCCCAGCGGTGGCGGACGATGGATGAGATCGAGTTTGCGCTTGCTGCCGACCAGGCGGGCGCAGTCGCTGCGTATCTCGTCGCGTGTCTCGGCTAGGATGCGCCCGCGCTCATGCAGGCGATCATACAGGCGGCAGACCAGGTGAACTAAGCTGCGACGCTCGTCGAGCGTCCAGCGCCGGACGTAGGTCGCATCCACGAAGGTTGAGACCAGCTCACTGACGTGGTAGCCGCGCAGATCGTCGAGCGACTGAATCTCGTGCAGCCGCGTTTCGATGAACGTCAAGAAGACCTCAAGCCTAGACCACGTTGCGAGAGGATCAAGCCCGCTGCGAACGGCATAGCGCAGGAAGTCCTCGACATCACCGCGCTCAAGCGGCATCGGCCAGGCCATCGCATCGTAGTAGCTATGTGCAGCGCCGATCGCGTCGTTGAGCGCTTCCTCGGGCGTGGTGCGTGCTTCTGCCTGGGTTGGCATCTCGGCGAGCACGTCGCGCAGCAGCTCGCGCAGATCTTTGGGGACGACGGCGACTTTGAACGTCCGTTGGCCGAGTTTGCCGTCCTTGGTGCGCGCGGTGCGGCCGATGAAGAGCAGCGCCCGGCGTCGCAGCTCGCCCAAACACGAGGTCGGCGGTTCCTCGTTCCAGAACCAACCGTCGCCGTCCATCGAGCCGAACTCGCGCGTCAGATCGGCCAGGCGCATCCACCCGCCGCTAGCGACGAGCCGGCGCAGAGCGGCCTGGGCACGCGGGGGCAGCTCGGCGACGCAGCGCCGAAGTTGATCCCGCGAAGTTAGGCAGGCGACCAGAGCAGCTGCTCTGGCGCGTCGCTGCTTGCCTGGGCTACCACGCAGGATCAGGTGGTTCGCCTGACAGGCCGCATCCAGCCACACAACAGGGATCCTGTTGAGAGCCGTGCTGAGCGAGAGGTTGACGTTGATGGCTTTGTCCTCCTCCTCCTCGCGCCAGCGATCGGCCAAATAGCGCGCTAGTTCGCCGGCAAGCTGGCCCGTCAGCAGGGAGAAATCGAAGTCTGCGGCGTCATCGTTATTCTCGAAATCGCCGTCTCTGAATTCATCGTCCGGTTGGCTATTCATTTGGACTCACTCCTTTGGTGCGAACTTCCGCACGAAGACGGCGCTCACACCTCTCGCTTTGGACTCTGCACCTCATTCTGCGCTGCCGCTTGTGCCTCTAGGCGCTTGCGATAGAGGTTGACGCGATTGACGACGGCCTCGCTGCCCAGCATCGCCCAGGTGGTCAGGCCGAGCAGGATGAACAACGGCGTGATGGCCAGCGCTACAATCATTAAGGCGCCGGCGACGGCCAGCAGCGTCAGCGTGAACAGCGGGTTGGCGCCTGCCACCAGCGCCGAATTTCGCAGGGCAATCCGCCAGCGCCGATCCTGCTGCTCCATGTAGAAGGCATGGACGTAGAAGTTGATCACCAACCAGAAGAACGCCGCGGCCAGCCATGCCCCCTGCACCCATTGCACCCAGACTGCGTCGCCGAAGGTTGCACCGTACCACCAGAAGTTGAAGAAGATCAGCGCCGTGATCACGAGCGCAGCAATTGCGTAGAGCCATCCCTTGCGGAAGTGCTCACGGAATGCCGCGAAGTAGTGCTCCCAGGAGATGGCATAGTCATTGGCGATGCGGTTGCACACGGCATATAGCGCCATCACGGCCGGCGGGCCGGGGATGACGACGGCAATGCACAGCATGGTGAACACGTTCATCAGAACCAGGTTGAACATCTCCCCCCAGATGTCTTTGAACGTCTTCACCACCACGCGGAAGGCGTCAACCATCTCACGGGGTATTGTAACGGCGCGTGGAAATCGCGCGACCGCGCCGGCAGATCAGAGCACGCTGATCGGATCAACGTCCACGATGAACGCTCGCGATGGGTTGAGATCGGCCAGCAATGCGCGCGGCGCGTGCGTGCGCACGAGCACCTGCCAACGGTAGCGGTCGTGGCGGCGCGCGAAATAGGCCGGCGCCGGTCCGATCACGCCGACTTGATGCGGCGAGCGCCGCGCCTCGCGCGCTAGCTGCTCGCATGCGCGGCGCGCGGCCGACTCATCCGCGTCGGCATACTCGAAGCGCACCAGCCGCACGAAGGGCGGCAAGTCCAACGCCCGCCGCTGCGCCAGCTCATACGCCGCGAAGCCGGCCACATCGTGGCGAGCGGCAAAGGCAATCGCCGGGTGTTGCGGGTTATACGTTTGCACGATCACGCGGCCGGGCAGCAAGCCGCGCCCGGCACGCCCGGCCACTTGCAGCAGCAGGTCAAAGACCCGTTCGGCGGCGCGGAAGTCCGGCAGGAACAGGCCGACGTCGGCCAGCACGACGCCCACCAGGGTGACCATCGGCAGGTCGAGCCCCTTGGCGATCATCTGCGTGCCGATGAGCACGTCGGCTTGGCCGTTGACGAAGCGCTGCAAGATAGGATCGCCGCCGCCGCGCCCAACGGAATCGCGGTCGTAGCGCAGGACTCGCGCCTGAGGAAAGCGCTGCAGCACGGCCTGCTCGACCTTTTGTGTGCCGACGCCAATGAAGCGGATGCGCTCGCTGCCGCAGGCCGGACAGCGCGACGGCACAGATGCGGTGTAGTCGCACTGGTGGCACTTCAGACGTGAGGCGCCGGATGCGTCGGTCGCCGAAGGCAGGTGATAGGTCAGCGGAGCATCGTCGCGCGGGCAGCGCAGCACATGGCCGCAGTCGCGGCACAGCACGCTAGAGGCGGCGCCGCGTCGGTTGAGGAAGAGGATGGCCTGCTCGCCGCGCCGCAGCGTCTCGGCCAGCGCCAGCGCCAGCGCGCCGCTGAATATGTCGGTGTTGCCGCCGCGCAGCTCGGCGCGCATGTCAACCACCTGCACGGCCGGCAGGGGTTGATAGGCAACGGCTTCACCCTCCGGCTGCACGGTGGCGCGCACGCCCAAACGCGCCTGCTGATCGGCAATTCGGCGCACGTGCCCGCGCACGCGGTTGGGCAGCTCGAGTGGCGTGAGGCGACCCATGCCGACCATGTGCCAGGCCTCCATGGATGGAGTAGCGCTGCCGAAGATCAGCGTCGCGCCGGTCAGTTCGGCGTAGCGCATCGCGACGCGCCGCGCGTCGTAATACGGCGGGCTGTTTTGTTTGTAGGAAGGGTCATGCTCCTCGTCGAGCACGATCAGCCCGACTTCGGCCAGCGGCGCGAACAACGCCGAGCGCGCGCCGACGACCAAGCGCAACTCGCCGGCGCGGATGCGCCGCCAGGTGTCGTAGCGCTCGCCGGGCTTCAGCCCGCTATGGACGAGCGCGACCTGGCCCGGGAAGCGCTCCAGGAAGCGGCGGGCGGTCTGCGGCGTCAGGGCGATCTCCGGCACCAAGATCAGCGCGCCGCGCCCTTGCTTCAGGACGGCCTCCGCCGCGCGCAGGTAGATCTCGGTCTTGCCCGAGCCGGTCACGCCGCGCAACAGGAACCCGGAAGCGGGAATCGGCAGCGCGGCAGACGAAGCATCCGGCCTCGCGGCGTCGGCCGGACTCCATTCCCGGATGGCTGCCCCGACGGCTCGCCAGGCGCGCTCTTGATCCTCGGTCAGCGGCGGCGGGGATTTGGCCACGTAGTCCACGTCGGCCAGCGGGTCGCGCCAGCGCTCGGCGTCGCCGAGCATGATGTAGCCGCGCGCGGCCAGCCAGCTCAGATCGGCGCGCGTCGCGCCGGTCTCGGCGAAGACCCATTCGGCGGCCGCGATGCCGTTGCGAGATTGAAGGTAGTTCAATGCTGCGGCGCGTCGCGCGCACACCTCTGGCTTCAGCCTGCGATCGGCTTGCAACTTGGCCAACACCAAGGCCAAGGTATCTTCGCCGATGGTCAGCTGCACAAGCGTCGTGCGCCGAGGTCTCACCGGGGGCGGCTGCAATGTGGAAGCGCGCGAGACCTGGCCAGCGTTGACCAGTGCCTTCAGAGCGCGCCGCCAGCCCGGCGCGCCGCGCATAGCGCGCGCTAGCTTCGACTCGATCAGCGGACCGCGCAGATACAAGACCGCCAGCAGCCGCGCGCGGGGGTCGGGCGGGGCGGCTTGGAGGGACATCTTCGCTGCGCGTTCGCCCTCCTCGGTCAGGCTGTATACGTAGGCCGATCGCGGCGTGAAGCCGGGTGGCGTCATGAGCGCGCAGCAGCGGCCGAGCGGCGCGTGATACTCCTCGGCCATCCAGCGCGCTAGCGCGAGTTGGGCCGCCGTCAGCGCCGGCTGCTCGTCGAGCGGGGCATGGATCGGTCTGAGTTCAACGGCGAGGGAGGCAGCCTGGCCGCCCAGCCCGACGACGATCCCGCTGACGAACCGCTGTCGGAGCGGCACGACGACGGCTGCCCCGGGCGAGATCCGATCGCGCAGATGATCGGGGACGAGGTAGGTCAACGGCTCGGTGACGGCCTGCGACAGGAGCGCGACCGAGGCGACGTGCGTCGGAGTGGAAGTGTTGGTCATCGCCGCCGGGACTCATTTCGCGCAACGAAAGCCCACGTCGCGGTGAAAGCTGTTCGGATCGTCTTTGATGCGCCGCGTCGTGCGCAGGTCATCGGGCGGGTTGGTGAAGCTGCCGCCGCGAATGACGCGCTGGTCGCCCTGCGGCGGGCCAGGCGGGTTGTCGTTCGCGCCTTGGGCGTAGTAGTCGGGACGATACCAATCGTTCACCCACTCCCAGACGTTGCCGGCCATGTCGTATGCGCCGCTCGGGCTGCGATTATCGAGATACAGGCCCACGGGTGTGGTGTCTTCGAGTGGCGCGACGCGCGCCGGATCGAAGGTGTCGCCCCACGGATATCTGCGCCCGTCGCTACCCCGCGCGGCATACTCCCATTCGGCCTCGGTCGGCAGGCGCTTGCCCAACCAGCGACAGTACTTGTCGGCGTCCCACCACGAGACGTAGCGCACCGGATGATCGAAGCGTGAGCCGACGTCGTCGGTTCGCCAGGTCTCACCGAACGGTTTGCCGGCTTCTTCGGCCGTCGTGCGGTAGTTGGTCGCCCTGACGAAGGCGCGGAACTCGCCGACGGTTACCTCGTAGCGATCAATCTGGTAGGCCGGCATGTTGACCCGTCGCTCCGGCCGTTCATCGTCGGCGCCGGCATTGCTGCCCATTAGGAACGCCCCGGCCGGCACCTGCACCATCGAGCCGAGCGGACCATCCGCGCCGCGCACGGGCAGCACCGCCGACGGCGAACGCAGTCGGCGACCGGCGCGATCGGTCGCTTGTGCCTCGATCCGAAAGTCGCCGTTGGCCGACGGTTGCCAGCGTAGGACGACGTTGAACTCGGTCGCGCCGTTGACCGGCTTCTCGGCGACAAGTCGCCCGTCGGCGAACAGCGCAACCGAGGTGACACCACTGGGGCTGGCCGCGCGTATGGCGAAGAAGAGCGCTCGATCGGCGCGCACGGCGCGGAAGAGGCCACCCGAGGCAGCTGGCGACAGAATCGCGACTTCGGACGAGTCGGCGGCCTGTGACGGCATCGGCGCGCAGGCCGAGATCGCGATCACGAAGGCAGCTGCGACGAGCGCTTTGTGCGTGGCGCGCATGTTCACCAGGGGGACACCTTACAGCAGGCTCGGCTGGACCGGCGGCGTGTAGTTGAAGCCAAGATGCTCGTAGGCGCGCTGTGTTGCGACCCGTCCGCGCGGCGTACGATCGAGGAAACCGAGCTGGAGCAGATATGGTTCGACCACGTCCATGATCGTGTCGCCTTCCTCGCTGATGCTGGCGCCCAGCGTCTCCAGGCCGACCGGGCCGCCATTGAACTTCTCGATGATCGTCCGCAGCACGCGGCGGTCAAGGTCGTCCAAGCCGAGCGCGTCCACCTCGAGCAAGCCAAGCGCCTCGTGTGCCAAAGGCGCGGTGATCCGCCCCTGGCCGTGCACCTGTGCGTAGTCGCGCACCCGTTTGAGCAGGCGCAGCGCCACGCGCGGCGTGCCGCGCGACCGGCGGGCGATTTCGGAGAGCGCGTCGGCATCTATCGGCGCGTTGAGCAGGGCGGCTGCGCGCGCCACGATCTTCTCGATGGCCTCGACGGGGTAGAAATCCACGCGCAGCACGGCGCCGAAGCGCGCGCGCAGCGGCGCGGTCAGCAGCGCCAACCGGGTCGTCGCGCCGATGATCGTGATCGGCGGCAGCTTTAGGCGGATGCTGCGCGCGCTTGGCCCTTTGCCGATCACGATGTCAATCGCGTAGTCCTCCATGGCCGGATACAACACCTCCTCGACGGCGCGGTTGAGGCGATGGATTTCATCAATGAAGAGGATGTCGTTGGCGCGCAGGTTGGTGAGGATGGCCGCCAGGTCGCCGGCGCGCTCGATGGCCGGACCGCTGGTCACGCGCACCGTCGCCCCCATCTCATTGCCTATGACGAGGCTGAGCGTGGTCTTGCCTAGGCCGGGGGGGCCATAGATCAGAATGTGGTCCAGCGCTTCGCCGCGCGACTTTGCGGCCTGGATCATCACGCGCAGGTTGTCGCGCACCTTGTCTTGGCCGATCAACTCGTCCAGCGTGCGCGGGCGCAGGGCGCGATCCAGCGCAACGTCGTCGCCCGGCTGATCGGCGCCGGA
>JANWVF010000023.1 GCA_025056965.1 Thermoflexales bacterium
ATCCACAGCACCCGATGTTGCAGGACGATGTTGAACGCGCGCGAGATTGTCGTTCCGAAGTCCATGTCTGCGCTCCTTTGGGCGAGCGAATCCTATCATAGATGCCTTTGGCTAAAACGCCACTCACTCCCATTCGATCGTCGCCGGCGGCTTAGTAGTGATGTCGTAAACGACGCGGTTGACGCCTGGCACTTCGTTCACGATGCGATTGCTGATGCGCGCCAGCACATCGAAAGGGATGCGCGCCCAATCGGCCGTCATAAAGTCGTCTGTGGTCACGGCGCGGATGGCGATGACTTCGCTGTAGCTGCGGCCATCGCCCATCACGCCCACGGTGCGCACCGGCAGCAAAACGGCGAACGCCTGCGACGTAGCGCGCATCAAGTCGGCGCGGTGCAGCTCTTGCTGGAGGATGGCATCGGCGGCGCGCAAGCGTTCCAAGCGCTCCAAAGTCACCTCGCCCAGCACGCGCACGGCCAAGCCCGGTCCGGGGAAAGGCTGCCGCCACACGATCGCATCCGGTAGCCCCAGCGCCGTGCCGATGGCGCGCACCTCGTCTTTGAAGAGATAACGGAGCGGCTCTAACAGATCAAACTGCATATCCGCAGGCAGTCCACCGACGTTGTGATGGGTTTTGATCTTCGCCGCAGCCTGGCGCTCCGGCCCGCGACTCTCGATCACGTCGGGATACAGCGTGCCTTGACACAACAACGGGCGACCGTCGGTGCGCGTTGCCCGGTGGTTGCCGTTCTCCAGCTTGTGCTCTCGGACGGTTGCCTCGAACACACGGATGAACTTCTCTCCGATGCGGCGGCGCTTCTCTTCAGGATCGGTCACGCCGACCAGGGCTTCGAGGAACGCTTCGCTGGCATCCACGGCGATCAGCCGCATGCCTTGCGCATGCCGGAAGGTTTCGATGACTTGCTCCGGTTCTCCTCGTCGCAATAGGCCGGTGTTTACGAAGATGCAGGTCAGCCGGTCGCCCACGGCCCGATGCACGAGTGCTGCGGCAACGGCCGAGTCCACGCCCCCCGACAACCCGCAAATGACGGGGCGCTCGCCCGCTTGCGCGCGGATCTTCTGCAAGCTCTCCTCGATGATGTTGTCCGGCGTCCAAGAGGCGCGACAGCCACAGATCGTCCGCACGAAGCGCGCGAGCATCTCGCGCCCGTGCTGGGTGTGGTTTACCTCGGGGTGAAACTGCAGGGCATACAGCCGACGCGCAGGATCGGCCATAGCCGCAATCGGCGAATTGGCTGTGCGCGCGATGACCCGGAAGCCGGTCGGCAGCGTCTCGATGCGGTCGCCATGGCTCATCCACACGACGATGGGCGATCCGGTCGGCGCGATGGACTCTGGCCATAGCTCGCAATCGTCGAGCTCCAGTTGCGCTTCGCCGTACTCGCGATGTGCCGAGGCCACGACGCGCCCGCCCAGCGCGTGCGCCAGCAGCTGCATGCCGTAGCAAATACCCAGCACCGGTAGGCCGCTCTCCAACACGTAGCCGGGCAACGAGGGCGCGCCGGCGTCATACACGCTGTTCGGCCCGCCGGAAAGGATGAACCCGCGCGGGTGCAGCGCCATCACCTTGTCGCGCGGCGCGTGCCATGGGAACAGCTCGCAATACACGTGCGCTTCGCGGACGCGCCGGGCGATGAGTTGCGAGTACTGGGAGCCGAAGTCGAGTATGGCGACGGCATCGCTCATCGCCGGCATTGTACGCACATAGCGCGCCGCGGCGCCGAGGTATATCGGTAATCTGCCGGCCTGCTCAAGCGCAAAACCGCGCAGGCGCTACAATCACAGTCAAGCGATGCTGCTGTCACCTTCGGCCTTCGACCGTCCGGGCAAGCTCTATCTGGGCCGAGCGTTCGACTTCGATGCCGTCCAGCCGGCCGACGATCCCGTCTTCCTCGGCCTGCGCGACCTGACCACGCATGCCGTGTGCTTGGGCATGACCGGCAGCGGCAAGACCGGCCTCGGCATCGTAGTGCTGGAAGAGGTGCTCTTGCAGGGCGTGCCATGCCTCATCATTGACCCAAAGGGTGACATCACTAACCTCGCGCTCAGCTTCCCGCACCTGGAACCGGACGACTTCCGCCCTTGGCTGGACGCGGACGAGGCGGCGCGCCGAGGCGTCACGCTCGACCAACTCGCCGCGACGACGGCGCAACAGTGGCGCGACGGCCTGGCGCAGTGGGGCATCGGCGCCGAGCGCATCGCCGCACTGCGCGACCGCGTCACGTTCGACATCTACACGCCCGGCAGCGAGGCCGGCATTCCCGTGAACATCCTGCGCAGCCTTGCCCCGCCGAACGAACCCAGCCTGACCTGGAGCAAGAACGGCGAGGCGCTGCGCGAGCGGATCGCCCAAGTCGTCCAAGCCATCCTCAGCCTGGCCGGGGTTGAGGCCGATCCGTTGAAGAGTCGCGAGCACATCCTGCTGGCCACCATCTTCGAGGCCGCCTGGCGCGCCGGCCAGCCGCTGGACATCGCCGCGCTCGTCCACCAGATCCAAGAGCCGCCCATTCAGCGCGTCGGCGCGTTTGACATGGAGGTGTTCTACCCGCGCGACGAACGCTTTCGGCTGGCGATGGCGCTGAACAATTTGGCTGCCTCGCCGTCGTTTGCCGCCTGGACGCGAGGCGCTCCGCTGGACGTCGCCGCCATGATCGCGCCGGATCGCAGCGCAGGCGGGACGAACCCGGCCGGCAAAACGCGCGCCGCCATCTTTTACCTGGCTCATCTGGGCGAGGCCGAGCGCCAGTTCTTCGTCGCGCTGCTGCTGTCGCAGCTGGTGCTGTGGATGCGCGCGCAGAGCGGCACTTCGTCGCTGCGCGCGCTGGTGTATTTCGACGAGGTGTTCGGCTATGCGCCGCCGTTCCCGCGCAATCCGCCCACCAAGACGCCGCTGATGACCATCGTCAAGCAAGGCCGTGCGGCCGGCTTGGGCGCCTTCCTAGCCACGCAGAACCCGGCCGATCTGGACTACAAGGGCCTGGCCAACATCGGCACCTGGTTCATCGGGCGCTTGCGCACCGGCCGCGACCGCGACCGCGCGCTTGAAGGTTTGGAGGGCGCCGGCGCCGGATTCGACCGCGAACACTTCGAGGCACCGCTGAGCACGCTGCCGCCGCGCGTGTTCCTGCTCCAGCGCGCTACCGGCGAGCCGCGCTTCTTCCACACGCGCTGGGCGATGAGCTTCCTGCGCGGCCCGCTGACGCGTGACCAAGTCGCGATGCTGGCCGGCGAGCATGCGTGGGAGGCGTCCCCCCCGCCGCATCCCGTCACAAGCCGCCCGGCTGAACGAGATGGCCTCATCGGCGCGCCGAGCGTCGCGCGTCCGGCCTTGCCGCCCGGCGTGAGCGAGTTCTTCCTGCATGCCGACCTACGCGGCCTCGGCGCAGGGCCAGGCGTGCGATACACCCCTTATCTGCTCGCCGATGCCTCGGCGCGCATCACCGATCGCGCCGGCAGCGTGAGCCACGACGAGCGCTACACGTATCTGTTGCCGCTCGACGCCACGGCCTATATGCTCGATTTCACCCGCGCGCGTCGGATGGCCGAGTTGTCGCCGGAATCGCTCGCGCGCGCGCCGATCGCCGGCGCACGGTTCGCCCCGCTGCCGCCGGGCATTGATGCACGCTGGATGAAGCGCGCCGAACGCGCCCTGGTCGAGCACATCTACCGGCACGGCGCGATCTCCGTCCTGTTCAATCGGACGCTCAAGATATACGGTCAGCCGGGTGAGACGCAGCTCGACTTTCGCCGCCGGTGCGAGGGGGTAGCTCGTGAGCATCGCGATGCCGAAGCACGCAAGCTCCACGAACGGTTCGACCGGCGCATGCAGGCGTTGCAGGACAGGCTGGCGCGCGAGCACCGCGAGCTGGCGTCCGATCGCGTGGAGTTGAGCGCCCGCAAGCGCGAGGAGTTACTCGGCGGCGTCGAGTCGCTGTTCAACTTGGTCGTCGGCCGCCGCCAGAGTTACGCCTTGGCCTTCGGCGCGCGCCGTCGGCGCGAGGTCGAGTCTGCCGAACGCGACGTGCGCGA
This sequence comes from Thermoflexales bacterium, assembly GCA_025056965.1. Classification (GTDB taxonomy): domain Bacteria; phylum Chloroflexota; class Anaerolineae; order J036; family Brachytrichaceae; genus JAAFGM01. The sequence continues at coordinate 4,051 of JANWVF010000023.1, forward strand.
ATCCGAAGAGGCGATCGCCAAGCTCAACGCCGACTTGGAGGCGCTGACGCAAGACTACAAGGCTGCTCTGGATCAGGTGAACGACAAATGGATGCGCGCCCTGGGCGACGTAGTCGAGGTATCGCTTGGCCCGAAGAAAAGCGACATCTTCGTCCGCCTGCTGGCCATCGCCTGGTTGGCAGAGGACTTCGCAGATTAGCCCGCCACTTCCGGTGAGGCGCGCTTGCCGCGGCCTCGGCTAACCGAGCCGGCCGTGTTCGGCCACGATCTCGATGACGACGCCGTGTTCGCGCTCGGTGCGCACGTATACCCGCACCCAAATCGGCCTCAGGTGCGCGAACATGTCGTCCAGCACGCGGTTGGCGGCGCTCTCCAGCGAGATGGGCACGTTCTCGAACGAGCGCAGATAGGCCATGAAGCTGGGGAAGTCGAAGATCACCTCGTTGGGCGCGTAGGTGATCGTCATCGTGGCGAAATTCGTCTGATCCGGCTCCATCTCGTAGCGGCAGCGGAAAGCCGGGTAGGTCAACGTCACGGTGTAAGTGCGCAGGCTCTTCGTGTTGGGGATGGTCTTGATGTTGGGCTGAATCATGGCGTGCTACCCTTTCAACAAATGATAGAACGGTTGAACCGACGACGGCTGAGCCGATGGGAGACCGCCTAGGCGTTGGCGACCGACCCTCAAATCTCGGTCTCGTAGCGATGACAGGGCTTACGCATCAGGAATTTTAAGGTTCTGCGCGGTGCAAGCCAGCACTGTGAGCAAGAAGTCGTCGCTGCGCGCCGCGCGCAAGCGCCTCGCTTTGATGGCGCGTTCATCCTCCTCACCAGCCTGCCCACTCCCCA
>JANWVF010000088.1 GCA_025056965.1 Thermoflexales bacterium
GCATCGAGAACAATCTGCACTGGACGCTGGATGTGATCTTTCAGGAAGATCTGAGCCGAGCGCGGGTGGGCTTTGAGGCGGCGAACTTCGCCGTGGTGAGACGTTTTGCGTTGAACTTGCTCAAGCTGGAGAAGACGGCCAAAGACAGCTTGGCGGGGAAGCGACAGCGTGCGGGGTGGGACAACGACTACCTGCTCAAAGTGCTCCAAGCGGGCGCGACCTTAAAATGAGTGATGCGTTTCCCCTGTTCCGGGCCAGGGCTGGCTCAATCTAGCGGGATACGAATGATCAAGGCGGCATGCTCAGGGTTAAACGCGAGCGCGGCGCGCTTGGAGCGATCGAATACGCGCCACAGAAGCGCAACGGCCGATCACTATTTTCACGATACAATAGTGGAGTGGCGGTAGCCAATATCATCAGCGCGTTTGGGTTGGCCGGCGCAGCCGGCCTGAATGCTTACATCCCCTTGTTGATCGTCGCCGTCCTGGCGCGGCTGGGTGTGCTTCAGCTGAGCCCGCCGTTCGGCGTGCTGGCGAGCTGGCCTGCCATCATCGCGCTCATCGTACTCGGAGCCATCGAATTCGTAGCGGATAAAGTGCCGGGCGTAGATCACATCAATGATGCCATTCAGACCTTCGTGCGGCCGGCTGCCGGCGCGATCCTCTTCGCTGCAAACACCGGCGTAGTGTCCGGCATAGACACTACGCTTGCCCTGATTTGCGGCCTGGTGCTTGCCTCGGGCGTGCACGCGACGAAAGCTGCAGCGCGGCCGGTCGTCAACGGCGCGACGATGGGCATCGGCGCGCCGTTCGTCAGCTTCGCAGAGGACGTGCTGGCTACCATCGGCTCGCTTCTGGCCATCTTCTTCCCGCTGCTCTTCTTGCTATTTGCCGTGGCCATGGGCTACCTTGCCTATCGTCTGATCAGGAAGGCGCGCTGGTCGCGAGCGCCGCGCACGGCACAGCCGACCACAACCCTCTGATCCGCGCGGGTGCGTTCAACGACCGATGAACGAATGGGGCGTCATCGGCCATGATTGGGCGGTGCGCCGCCTGCGGCGCGCGATTGAGCGCGGCCAGCTTGCCCAGTCCCATCTGTTCGTTGGTCCGCCCTCCGTCGGCAAGGCGACTTTGGCGCTGGCGCTGGCGCGTGCCTTGCTCGGCCGCGACGAGCGTTCACGAGCCTTGGTGGAGCAGCGTCGCCATCCCGACCTGTTGTGGGTCGAGCCGAGCAGCGACAGCGAAGCGATCAAAGTGGAGCAGATTCGCGAGCTTCTGCATGCGCTCACGCTTGCGCCGGTCGAAAGCCGGCATCGCATTGCCGTCATCAACGAGGCGCACCTCGTCACCGACAGCGGGCAAAATGCCATCCTCAAGACGCTCGAGGAGCCGAGTCCCTCGGCCATGATCATCCTAATCGCCCCGCATAGCGATGCCCTGCTGCCGACCATTGTCTCGCGTTGCCAATTGCTCGCTCTGCGGCCGGCGCCGGTGCATGCGGTCGAGGAGGCGCTGTTGTCGCGGGGCGTCGCCGCGGAACGCGCTGCGCTCATCGCTCGGTTGTCCCGTGGGCGAATTGGCTGGGCGCTGCGCGCCGCTGCGGATGACGCAGCGCTCCAGGCGCGCGCCGAGCGCCTGAGCGATCTGCGCGCGCTGCTCTCCGCCAATCGCACCCGGCGCTTTGCCTATGCCGAGAAGCTGGGGCGCGCCGAACCCGCCCTTATTGCGCAGACGCTAGAAGCCTGGCTGCTGCTGTGGCGCGACGTAGCGCGCGCGGCCGGTTACGCGGCGCCAACCGACGCGCTGATCAACGCCGATCAACGTGAGTGGATTGCCGAGTTGGCGAGTGCCCTTTCAATCTCTCAGGTAGCGTCGTTGCTGCGCGCTACCGGCCGGACGTTGCGGTATCTCGACCAGAACGTGAACGCGCGCCTGGCGCTCGAGGTGCTGCTCTTAAAGCTGCCTCACCTGCCGAGCGCAACTTCCAACCGGGTTGAGTCACCCAGACCGGCATCGGCTGCGTAGGCATGACACGCAGATTGATCCATGTGCCTGCGCGACGCAGAAATGCCTTCTGCTGCCGGCACACTGATTGGTGATGCGTCGTGCGTTGGGATCAGCTCAACACCACGAGCACCTGGTTCTGCTCCACGGCCTGGCGCGGCTGCACCTTGATGGCGCTAACCGTGGCCTCGCGCGGCGCCTTTAGCTCGTTTTCCATCTTCATGGACTCCAGCACCACGACGACCTGACCCTTCTTCACCTTCTGGCCTTCCGTCACCGGGACTGCCACGATGAGCCCCGGCATGGGCGACTTGATGTTGATCTCACCGCTGGTCGGGCTGAACGCGCCGGCCGCCTCGGCCAGCCGCTTGGCCCGCTCGTCGGCGACCTGCACGTAATACAGCACGCCGTTCAACAAAACGCGATATTCGCCGTCTCCCCCCTCGACCAAGGCCTCGAACGAGCGGTTGTCCAGCAGCAGCGAATACAACTCGTCGTCTATGGCGCGGAGGTCTAGCGTGCGTTTGACGCCGTCTATGACGACTTCGTCATCCTGATTGATGTCAATGGTATACGTCTTGTCACCGATGGTGGTCAGGTATCGCATGGCGCAGGTAGTATATCGGGTATGCCGAAGACTGTGATGGTTGCGTCGAACAACGCCCACAAGTTGCAGGAGCTGCGCGAGATCTTTGCCATGGCCGGGCTGACCGACGTAGACGTAGTATGCCCAGGCGATCTGGGTTTGGCGTGCGCGCCGGATGAGACAGGCACGACGTATCTAGAGAATGCCTTGATCAAGGCTCGCGCATTCCGCGAGGCAGCTGCGCGCCGGGGGCTGAGCGAGCTGTGGGTGCTGGCCGACGATTCCGGCTTGGAAGTAGACGCGCTCGGCGGCCGGCCGGGTGTGCAGTCGTCGTGCTACTACCGGGACGCGCCCGGCGGCGACGGCTGCGCCGCTCTCCTGCGCGAGATGGCCGACGTGCCGGACGTGCAGCGGACCGCCCGTTTCCGCTGCGCGCTGGTGCTGATCGGCCCACAAGGGCAAGCGCACATCTTCGAGGGCATATGCGAGGGGCGCATCGCGCGCGAACGGCGCGGCGCGCATGGCTTCGGCTTTGACCCGGTGTTCCTCTTGGATGATGGTCGCACGATGGCGCAGCTCTCCGCCGCGGAGAAGCACCGCGTCAGCCATCGTGGCATTGCCGGCCGCAGGGCGGCCGCGTTCTTGTTGCATCAGGAGGGGAGGTGATCTCCAACCTCGTCTCGCGCATCCGCGAGGCGGTCGCCCAGGCGTTTGCGCCGTTCCGCCCCTCGGCAGAGGCAGCTACGCCTGTGGTGCTGGCCGTTTCCGGCGGCGCCGATTCGCTGTGCCTGGCCGACGCGACGCTGGCCGTTGCGCCGCGTTTACAACTGCGCCCGCTCATCGCCCACCTCGATCACGGATTGCGCGCGGAAGCGTCGGCGGCGGATGCGGCATTTGTGCGCGGCTTTGCCATCGAGCGAGGCGTGCCATACGTTGTCGAACGAGTGGACGTCGGTGCTTTAGCGCGCGAGCGCAAGCAGTCCATCGAGGTCGCGGCGCGTGAGGCGCGCTATCGGTTCCTGGCTCGGGTTGCAGAGCAGCACTGCGCTCGGCTGGTAGCGCTGGCTCACCACGCCGATGACCAGGCCGAGACGGTGTTGCTGCGCCTGATTCGCGGCACCGGGTTACACGGCCTGCGCGGCATGCGGCCCTGCGATGCGCTACCGACCGCCCCACATCTGACCGCCGTGCGCCCGCTGCTGCGCGTGTCACGGGCAGAGATCGAGCAATACTGCCGCCAACAGAAACTGCAACCGCGCCACGACGAGACGAATGACGCGCTTGATCACACCCGCAACCGGGTGCGCCATGAATTGCTGCCCTTGCTGGAAAGCTACAACCCGAACATCCGCTTGACGTTGACGCGGCTAGCCGACACGATCGCATCGGACGTAGAGATCGTCGAGCAGGCCACGCATGCCGCTTTCGAGCGCATCGCGCAACCGTTGCCGCAGGGAATCGTCGTAGATCGTTTGGCCTGGCGCGCACTGCCGTGCGGCTTGCAGCGCGCGACCTTGCGCGAGGCGGTGCAGCGGCTGAAGGGCGACGTGACCGGCTTGCAATACGCGACGATCGAGGAGGCGCGCGACGTGCTCAACAGCGACGCGCCGACCGGTGAAATCGCGCTGCCTCATGAGGTCAGGATTGAGGTGACCAAACACACCTTTACCGTCCGCAGGTTAACCAGTTGACCTTCATATAATCGCCCGCGATGGCTGAGCCGAAAGAGCCGCTGACCGAGCGTGAGCTGGAGGTAGTGCGACTGCTTGCGACGGGCATCAGCAACAAAGAGATCGCCGCCCGGCTACACCTCAGCCCGAATACGGTGCGCGTTCACCTGCGGAATATCTTCACCAAACTGGAGGCGCAATCGCGCACCGAGGTCACCGTGATCGCCGTGCGCAACGGCTGGGTGGAGTTGACGACGCAGACGGCACCCGGCGATCCGGCAGCGCTTAAAACTGCGCCGGCGCTCGAACCGGCTTCCGATGGCCAGCTCTCTCTCGATACCGCCCCCGCAGCGCAAGCGCCGCCGACGCGCGTCGAGCCGACCCCCGTCGCGCCCAACCCACAGCCGCTGCCGCCGCTTGCTACCTGGCAGCGCGTTGCGTCTATCGTGACGCTGGCGGCGATCTGCCTGCTCACGATCATCCTGCTGCAGCGCCCTGCCACCGAGGCGAGTTTGGGAGCGGACGAATTTGCGCCGGCCGATGGGGCGAGCGAATCGCCAATCGTCGCGTCGCCGGTTGAATCCTCGCGCTGGCATCCGCGCGCTTCGATCCGTACGGCGCGCGCGCGGACCGCCGTCGCCGTGGCCGGGAACGAGATCTACGTCGTCGGCGGCGAAATCGGGCGCCTAGCATCGCGCGAGGTGTTGGTCTATAGCCCGCAATCCGACACTTGGCGCGAAGCGACGAGCAAGCCGACGGCGGTGATGAACACCGGTGCTGCGGTCATCGGCGACATGCTTTACGTGCCGGGCGGATCCACAGCGGATAGCCAGGCCACCGATCGCTTCGAGGCGCTGAATGTGAAGACCGGTGAGTGGAAGATCCTGCCACCCATGCCCAGGCCTTTAGCCGGCCACGCCGTCGCGGCTCTCGGCGACCGGCTCTATGTCATCGGCGGCCGCACGCTAGGCGGCTTGAACGATGCCACCTTCGCCTTCGACGTGAAGTTAGGCCGTTGGATTCCCCTACCGCCGCTGCCGACGCAGCGCAGCCAACTCGCGGCCGCCGCCATGAACGGTCGTATCTACGCCGTCGGCGGCTACGACGGTCGCCGGGAATATGCCACGTGTGAGTACTTTGAGATTGCTGCCGGTAAGTGGGCCAGCTGCGCGCCGATGACGATTCCGCGCGGCGGGCTCGGCTTGGCGCAGGTGGGCTCGGCGCTTTACGCAGTCGGCGGTGGACTCTCCAGCTTCGTCGGCTTTAACGAACGCTACGATCCCGACGCCGACAAGTGGACGCCGTTTGAGATGCCGGAGCAGCGGATGGGGGACTGGCGACACGTCGGCGTAGCCTCGCTCCCGACTCAGTTCCACGTGATCGGCGGATCCACGCGCGGCGTCGTGCTGTCCGACAACTATGCGTACGAGGTGCTAACCATACGCACCTTTTTGCCGGCCTTTCAGGTGGGTGGCGGGAATTGATCGGCAGGCCTGTCTGGCGAGCTAGGCCACTCCCTCAGAGGCGCGGATCGGTAATCCATCGCCGGACTCGAAATGGTGCCACCACGCGCGGATCACCGAGGCGTCGCCGAAGAACCATGGATTCCAGCCCGGCGAATGCCCCACGCCTTCCAATTCAAGCGTTGCTGCGCCATCCAGTTCGCTCAGCGAGACCGGCACGACGCCGTCTCCCCACTGCGTGCCGTTGCCGGAGATGAAGCGATAGTTGTAGTAGGCCTCGCGCTGGCGCAAGCTGCCGTCCAGTTTGCCCTCGATGTATCGGCCGCGCACGTTGAAGTATTTGACTTGCGGGGCGTAATAAGCGCCGGGATAAGTCTCGTCCACCCAGGCCACGGCGCGCATGCCCCGCTGCGACGCCTCTTTTGTGGCGCGCAGGGGGCTGCCGACCGTATACAGGCGCGACACGCGCTCATAGCCATGATGCGGCTGCTGGTGTGGTCTCAGCGTTCGGTCGCCGAGATACGCGCGCCCGACGACGCCGCCGGCACTGTGACCGACCAAGATGACTTTGTGTGCGCCGGTCTGCTTCAGAGCGTAATTGACGGCCGCATGCGTCCGATTTACCAGCAAGCCGTAGTCCGTGAGGCCTGCCAGCATCCACGTGATGCGGGTGAGGCCGGCGATGAAGACGCGCCGGCCCGAAACATTCGCCAGCGCACGCGCTGCGGAGCGATAGTCGCTCCAATGTGAACCGAAGCCACCGATCAGCACGATAGGCTCTGGGATACTCATAGCTCGAGCAGTTTAGCGGCGACGATTTAGCCCGACATTAAGGCAGACCGATTCGTGATTGAGGCGGCGCAGATGCCCGCTCAATGCCCTTAGCGGATGATGTCGGTGCCGACGTAGGGACGCAGCACCTCTGGCACGACGACGCTGCCGTCAGCCTGCTGGTAGTTTTCCAGCACTGCGATCATCGTGCGCGGCAAACCCAGGCCGCTGCCGTTCAGCGTATGCACGAACTCCGGCTTGGCGCCCTTTTCGCGGCGGAACTTGATGTTGGCGCGGCGCGCCTGAAAGTCGCCCACGTTGCTGACCGAGCTAACCTCTAGCCATTCGCCGACGCCCGGCGCCCATACCTCGATGTCGTAGGTAATGCGCGAGGCGAAACCCAAGTCGCCGGTGCACAGCAGCTTGACGCGGTAGGTCAAGCCCAGCTCCTTCAACGTCGCCTCGGCGTCTTCGCGCATCTTCTCTAGGTAGTGATCGCTCTCTTCCGGCTTGGTGAAGGCATACATCTCGACCTTGTCGAATTGGTGGCCGCGCTTGATGCCGCGCACGTCGCGCCCGGCGCTCATCTTCTCGCGTCGGAAGCACGGCGTATAGGCGGTGTAGAGCTTGGGCAGATCACCCGCGTCCAGAATCTCGTCGCCGTGCAGGTTGGTGAGCGGCACTTCGGCCGTCGGCACCATCCAGAAGTCCTCCTCCGCGTCGTGATACAAGTTGTCCCGGAATTTGGGCAGCTGGCCGGCAGCGAATAGCGTCTGTGACTTCACCATGAAGGGCAGATAGCGTTCCTCATATCCTTGTCGCATGCGCAAGTCGAGCATCCAGGCAATGAGGCCGCGCTGCAGACGCGCGCCCCAGCCGTTCAGCACGTAGAACCGGCTGCCGCTCAGCTTCACCCCGCGCTCAAAGTCAATGATGCCCAATTGCTCGCCGATCTCCCAGTGGGGCTTGGCTGGGAAATCCGGCCTGGGCAGCGTGCCTTCCACCACACGCAGCACGACGTTGTGCGTTTCGTCCGGCCCGACCGGCGCACGAGGGTCGGGCACGTTCGGCAGCGCCGCCGTCAGCTCACTGAGTTGCGCTTCGATCTTGCTCAGCTCCGCCTCCAGCATGGCGATCTCATCGCCGACGCGGCGCATCTCGGCCTTCTTGGCTTCGCGTTCGGCTTCGTCGCGCATGCGGCCGATCTCTTTGCTCACGGTGTTGCGCGTGGCGCGCAGTTGTTCGGAGCGCGCCAGGATCTCCCGGCGCTGGATGTCAAGTGCCAAAATCTCGTCCACCGGCGTCGGGTCGTTGCCACGGTTGATGAGAGCCCGACGGACGACTTCTGGATCTTTGCGGATCAGGTTGATGTCTAACATGCCATCCTCACGTCGAATGAAATAAAAGCGCCCCTCGTCGCGTCAGGACGAAGGGCGCTCGTGGTGCCACCTGACTTCGTCGGCGCTTCGATCGCCGGTTGCCCGCCAACCGAAAAGCCGACCTCGAACGTTCGCTAACGGGAACTCCCGTCCTGCTCGTCGCAGGAAGCTCGGCGAGTGGAAGCGCGATCCATCGTGCTGCCGGTTCGCACCGGCCACCGGCTCTCTGAAAGCACATCCGGCGCGCGTCTCGCGTCTTGGCAGCTAGCCAAATTCTAACTGAAACCTC